>NZ_AP024597.1:2100000-2390000 GCF_019704315.1 Stygiolobus caldivivus
ACATGTTTTTGCTAATGCCTTCATCAGCTTATCACGGTGGCCCTTTAGGAGTATGTCCAAAACGTCATCTAAGTACTCGTCCACAATTTCTTCTAAGTCAGCTCTCTCAAACTCTACCTCGTCTACCGTGTACTCATACTCTGTATTGTAGTCGTCACATATCGCGTATTCGCCGTCAGCCCTACATAGCTCTTCAAGTTCACGGTGTGAGACGTAAACGGGTACCCTCATCTCTTATCCGCCTCTATTTCCTCTAACGCTACCTCTACCGTCTTTTCCTTGAGCGTAAACGAGATATCGCCTATCCTGACCCCCACACCGTCTTCAACGGTCACCCTAAACGGTAATAGCGTGTTATCGATTTTTGCAAAACCCGTTGCCGTCTTATTGGTCACCCTGACCGCCCACACTATTTCCACTTCCCTCTTGTTCACTAACATTTGCTCATTAGAGTTCAGTACCGACTCCAAGTTAGCAAACACCTTATCCGGGCTTATCATAACTCCCTCACCCACGTGTTGGCGTTCCTGTTTGCGTATATCCTATCGATTACTTCCTTAATCCTGAAGTCCGTATATGCGTCGGCGTCCTCTAAGATAGATAAGAAGTTTTCAGCCTCACCGCGGTTTTGTGGGTTTAATAGGCTAAACGCCTTAGCCAAGTACTCTAACGTCTCTATAATGTACTCTTCCGGCGCGTCTATGTCGTACCTCTTTTTACGTCCGTACCACGCCTTTAGGACTTGTACCCCGTAAGGGGTCGTGTAAAAAATAGAGTCGTTTACCTTAACCCAATTTTCCCCGAATTGGACTTTTCCGTTCATTTTGCATACGCCAATTATACACTTTGCATACGAGTTTATAAGCTTTGCGTACAATAAGCTTATATAATGCATACGCAAAATAGATACTATGAAACCACGCGTATATAAAGGCGGAAGACCTGGACATACCACATATTATTTGTTAATACCGAAAGACATAGTAGACTCGTTAGGGATAACTCCAGAAGACGATTTCGTGCTTAATACAGAAATCAAAGACGGGGAAATCACGCTTTGCTATAAACGGGTTAAGAAAGCCTAATTTTCTATCCCACTCATGCGCCAAAAGGTGACCCGTGATTTTTTACTCCTCTTCAACTCCTTCTTCAGCCTCTTCTTCCCAATCTTCCTCTTCCACCCGCTCTTGTGAGGCCTCTTCATCGATTTCCATGTCCAGTTCCCTATGAAGTTCTAATAACCTCACCTCACCGTGGAAAGCACGGCATACCAGTTCTACCCCTTCACTTACGGGATATGCCAAACCCTTCATACAGACGTAACGCAAAGCTTCATACACTTTCCGTGCTTTCCACTCACTCCAACCAAACTCAAACTGTAGCGCCACACGTGTTACCTTCCCCTCACGCCTCAGTAACTCTATAGCCTTCTGCAAATCCGGGTCCTTTTTGATATACTCCATAATTTGTGAGTGTGTGTTTTCGTGTGACCCCATAAGCTATATAGCCTTTCCGGAAATTATATACTTTTTGATAACTCCATTTTTGTCTTATTGAATTTTGAAAAATTGTTAAGGTTTTGAGGAGTTGCACTTCCCGTCATTTCCAAGCGTTAGAAAAATTCAATTTGTTTCAACCAACTCACGTAGGTCGGGTAGTACTTTTTCGCCAATGTTAATAGGTCTAAGTAATGTTTTGTGAGGATTTGACTAGGAGTCCTACCCTCAATAAAGTCTACAATTTCACCCGGTACTCCTAACTCCAAGAGCTTTGTCGCCACGAATTTCCTCAAGTATTTCGGCTCAACGCCTAACTGGTGCAACACCTTCTTTGCGTAATTATACGTAATGCCCTGTCTTTGTAACGGCGTGGTATGGAAAACGTAAAACACGCGTTTTGAGCCCCTACTCCAGTTCAATATATATATATAATATGAATTTTCACTCATTTCGTCCTTAGGGTCGTACTCGTTGAGGACTTTGACCGCTTCCGTGAGCCTTATCCCGCTTTCCAACAAAAGCTTAAATAACGTCTCTACTTTAGTCCCCTTCACTTTCGTAAGCCACTCCTTAATTTCGGCCTCGCTTGGGACTTTGAGGTCTACCCCGCTCTTCTTAGTCTTGATAGCTTTCCACTTGTCCAGGTCGCCTTTCCACTTGTAGTACTTCTTCCAGGCTAACACTGAGCCTTTATTGTTTACGTCCAGAGGTTTCCTAAGATAATTTACATATTGTTTACAAGTTTCTTTACTTACTTTCTTTACACAATCGTTATAAAATGCAATTAGTCCCGCTTCTGACGGTAAATTTTCAATCTTTTTATCACGCCTCGAGTCCAAGTCCTTTGTGATAACTGACGTATTTGTAATGATAGAACTACGAGGGGTTTTAGGGGAGTCTTCCCCTAACCAGGGCTCTGGCCCCTGGGACCCCGGTTCGAATCCGGGCCCGGCTACCTTTGTGGGGTACACCCCCTTAACCCCCCAATACTATTTTTACGACCTCAGATAAAGTACTGACGTAACAGTCCTTCTTCTGACCGTCCTTATCCTTCTTCGTTGAGTAAACATAATACTCCTCCCCACCTCACGGACCCTTGTTATCACTAAGTGTGAAAGCCTTATTACCTACGACCTTTTATTGCGGCGTTGGTTAAAAGACGTGATAACTACTATATCAGTTGTGTAGTAAAACATTACGATAAGAACTCCTAGACTGGAATAATTGACGATACTAAAATTGGGTATCACTTCATATTATAGTCCCTTTTCATAATAACTGTGAACGTGTCCTAGCACCCTAAAGTGCGGTATAGTGGTGTGGCTTAACTTATTTGTCACCGTTAGGTCGCCCCTTTCACGCTTTTGCAATCAGTACGAAGCAAACTGTAGTAAACGAAGAGGCGGTATTATTGCATTGTACCGTGTTCCAAGCAGACCGCTATGCCGTAAGGGTCGTAAGGCGGTTCGGGGCCCGTAGTTACCCGTAAAGCCTGAGGGGAAGTTCACGCTACAGCACTATACTACCGTGACTCCCGCTGTTCGCTGAAGACGCTAAGAGGAAGGTGGCGTTTACGTGACGTTAAAGGTGTTAAGCGGGAGGTACACGTTGTTAGTTGTGTAGTCTTAGTCGGGCAGGACTTATAAATAGTAGGTATTGCAGACGCTTATGTGGGGGTTGAGCTAGGGTGTGTTTTCCGGGCTTCCCTTGCTATCTTCCACGGTCTCGGTCTGTGCAGATGAGGACTGACGATGACGGTCTGGAATTATTTAAAGTAGCTGTAGCCTCCTCCACCACCGTAACGGTAGAATGTTGAGAAGACGTGTAGGACTAGGAGTGTTAGGAAGAGTAGTAGTGCCCACTTTCATTAAGATACAAGAAGAGTGTGGGTTTGTTAACGACTGTTTTAGGATTTTACTCCTTATTGATAGAACGGCTAATATTAGGAAGTAACACCACTCTGGTCGTCAGAGATTCCGGCCATAGGTTTGCATACCATGGCGTAGGGACAACTTCAAACCTTTTCTACGACAAAATCCCACTACCAAAGGTCTAGGAGGCGGTGCATTAATGTAAATTAACCTCGGTAGCCTACAGAGTGTAAGTAGAAACTCAGACCTAAGAGGACGGCACAAGCTATAGCCAGTAGCCTTCTTTTTATCAGAAGTAAAAAGAAAAAAAAACTTTATAAAACCTTTCGTTAAAGAGCTGGAACCGATGAAGGATAAGTCAGAGATGGTACCGCAATCTGTTGTTGGATGCTAATTACTAAATAGATACAATGTATATGGACTGCAATATAGAAAATATTGGCATTATAGTAATTACTAGCATTTGGTACCGTACCTACCTGAATTCCATTAATAGTGGTATAGGCTTTAATTCCTTTTTGAGTCCCTAACGTCCACCAGGTTACATTATAATGTTCGCACTGGTAATTACTGTAAGGAGTTTGTTCTTAAGCACCCCATGCAACACTAGAGGGTGGCGTAGATACACCAACCATAGTTCCAGAGAGCCAAGGTCGTTCCTGCCTACAGAAGTCCTCAGTGAGGGCTTATGAGCCTACCGGTCTCGGTATACTGCCCTATGATAACGCCCCGTTAGGCTAAAGTAAATGGCGGTATCGGTGCAATGTGGATAAAGAGTTGGAGCTTTATAACCTAGAGTGTATTAGAGGCCTTTAATTAGCTTATTGAGTTTTTGTCGTAGATCTTTGGAATAAGGTTTTTAAATCAGGTATATGATTTTGATCTTAGCCGGGTAGTATAGCGGCCAAGTATCCAGGGCTTTGGCCCCTGGGACCCCGGTTCGAATCCGGGCCCGGCTACCTTACTTAGGGGGTACCCCCCTAATACCCCCAATCTACCTTAACGACCTTGTCTAAAGTACCCACGTAACGGTCCCTCCTCTCATTGCTTTCAGCCTTTTTCGTTGAGTAAACATAATACTCCTCCCCACCTCACGGACCCTTGTTATCACTAAGTGTGAAAGCCTTATTACCTACGACCTTTTATTGCGGCGTTAGTTAAAAGACGTGATAACTACTATATCAGTTGTGCAGTTGAAAGAACGTGGTGAAAAATTCCTAGACTGAAATAGCAAGTAAGGACACTATACTTGGTCAAGTACCAAAGGGCAAGTTTATCGCAATGCTGGTATTATATGCTTTGAGTTAGAACTACATTTGTCATTTATAGGTGACCAAGTATAAAATCTCGTATTACTTTAAAAAAGGTAAATAGTCCGGGTCTTACTTTAAGGACCTAGTCACGGAAATCTAAAAGGTTCTGATCTTTTTATACCGTTCATTATCGTACCACCGAGGCCCGTAATTTATTCTTGATTTAACTTAGACCTTCTGGCAACTCTGTGATTCCTCAGGAGTTTTTGGAATAATGTTAAGGTCTTTTTCCTACTCCCTCTACTCCTCTAACCAGTTGGTCGTATTTAGCCTCAACGTCTTTTATTCTGTCCGCTAATGTTTCGCCATTACCCAAATTTTCTATGATCTTACCTAAAATCAAGTATAAGCGTAGACGTAAATATTTAGGGTAATTATTGCGTTGTCACGATTTTTCAATACATGCTAACCGGCTATAATACTGTCAAGGGTTGTGTTAAAACCGGGGGTAAGCTTCAACGTGTGAGTATTCTATACACAGTTCTGTTTCGTCTGCAAGTTCTTCATACGTCGCGCCGGGGTCGTCTACCATTACTTCTTGCACACACTTCTCGACTACTGTCTTATACTTATACCACTTTTTGTACGACCGTTTTTCAGTCATTGGAGGCTGCTTACCGGCTAACTCGTTTACGACTTTCTCATATATCTCCTTCAACTCTTTTGCCCTCTCCTCAGCCTCCTTCAAACCCTCCTCATAAGAGACCTCGACCCAAGCCACATATAGGGAAGCGGCCGTAGCGATGAACCACGGGAAAGTGGTGGAAAGGGCTGAAACGGCCTTCCTAAACTTCTCGCCCGCTTCAAGTAACTTCTGCAACAAGTCCGTTATACCTACTCGCCCTGCCCACTCCTTAATTGCAGCGGAAGTAAAACTTGAAGGAGGGGGGATAACGTTCAAATAGAGCGGCTGGACTTTTAATTCCTTTAAGCTCACCGCGGAGTACCCTGAGACGAACCCGATTAACCCGAACTGGGAACAAGAGTCACCGCACGAGATCACGCTAAACACCGGGGCCCCAATATTAATATCGTTAAAATTGACGAGGTCATGTACACCCAACAAGGCGCACGCACCAGGTGGCATGATATCATTACACTCTGATAAGGCCTCTGCTGTAGGGGCGTTAAACGTAAACGAAGGGTAGTCTTTAAGGTTAAGTGCTTGTGCCACGGTAAGGGCTGTAGCAGTAGCAAAATAGATAAAAGGGTAAGTGTCTGAAGCAGAATCGATGTAGTCTTTAGCTGCAGCGGACAAGCTATAGTCACCCTCTCTCGAGTAAGTAAGTGAACCGCCTCTTGATAAAATCTCAAAAAGTAAGCGCGGTGCCTCTGACACCACTGCTACGTAATATGCTACTTCGATCGAGGAGAGTGAGTCCCATAAAAGTGAGGACCGGCCTTGACAGTCTTGGAGTAGAGGTGGGTTATACCACACTTGCGGGACTTTCCTCTCTGAGTTATACCATATAGGCCAGACTCTTTGCTTGTATAGTGGTACTACACCTAGCCCACCGGTCTTTTCCACGAATGAATCTATTAACCCCCTTGTTAGTTTGCCTTGTGATGTGGCCCTAGACCCGCCTCGGTATACTATCAAATTCCCGTAGGTCCAGTATTTTGATATCCCGCCGATATAGTACCATTCTCCAGTATCTGTGGTCTGTACCACTATCCCTTGCCTGAAGATTTTTTCAGGCGAGTTGGAAGCCTCTTTTAGAACTCTATCGCTTGAAGCTAATGCCGGGTAGACACCGTATTTTTGGTTTGACCTCTGGACAAAGAGTTGGTAGTATTTCCTTAGGCCGTATTTGAGGCACTGCTCTTGCTGTGTCGTTAGTGTGATATTAGCCCCCACCGCGGCGCTTATTGCACTTATTAGTGATGAAAGGGAGGCTTCACCAACTGCCATAGCTGGGTGACCGTTTTTACTTACTTATTTATGTTTTATCCAAAGGCGAGAGGGCTAGAAGGTAGTGTGGAACGTTTACAGACCCGCTGCATTTTCAGTTTATCTTATTGAGCTTTTTAACTGTTGATTATACACATCGGATAAAATTAAATACTACAAAAAAGGCTAGTAAGGCGGACAACGAGGGGGTTATAACTTTACTCTAATTAAATAGGATGTCTAACCCGCATCTGGTTATCTATTCATAGAATTGTAGTAATTTGAGAGAGATGATTTTAATCTGCGATGGAAACTTGAGCGACCCCGTAGTGTCACATATTACCCTGCCATAGGTTACACCCGGAATTTCACGGAAACCCGTTATCGTTGTTAAAGGCCTTTCCAAGCAAAGGTTCAGGGGTAGGTATTTCCCCCGTTTGCCTCACCCGTTTGCCGTGATGTGTTTAGCCCTTATTTTATACCTATACATTAGAGTGCGGTTAAATCGTTATCCAAAAAGTATCCGGAGTTTACAGTGTATAATACCAAAAACCAAAAAAAGAAGAAAAGAGGAGAGGAGAAATACCGGACTCCGCTGTCAAATAACGTTTACTATTTTTCGTTGTAGAGCGTTAATAGGCGGTGGGCGGGGAGAGTGTACTATAAAGGTTTAATCCCCGTTTTACCTACTTTATCACATGGAGATAAGTATAAGTGCTGAAGTCTATTACGAAGAGGCTGATGAGTTGTTATCTAGGGGTGACATTGTACAAGCGTGTGAGAAGTATTATAAGGCTGCTGAGGAGGCTGTAAAGCTGTTGGTCGTTGAGAACGACCTGAAAGAGGTAATAAAAGAGGTGAAAGAACAAGGTTGGGACTCAAAGTCCTTAAATGACGCTGTTACAGAACTGTCTTATAAGCTCGGGGACGATATAATAGACATGTGGTCCTCAGCAGTGGTGCTGTTTACTGCGAGGGAGTATTTAGACAAAGACTTAATAGAATACTATAAAAGGTCTATCAAGATGTTAGTTGAGAAAGCCAAGCAGGGATTTAATCTTACGGTTCCTAAGTGAGGCTGATGAGTTGTTATCTAGGGGTGACATTGTACAAGCGTGTGAGAAGTATTATAAGGCTGCTGAGGAGGCTGTAAAGCTGTTGGTCGTTGAGAACGACCTGAAAGAGGTAATAAAAGAGGTCCAGACTAAGGGGAGGTGGGACGCCGGGAACTTATTTAAGGCCTCCAGATTATTGCGGGGCAGGGACCCGCGCGTCGCCAACTGGTGGAGGAGTGCGTGGGTACTTCACGTAGACGGTTTTCACGAAATGAGCTTAAGCGAAAAGGAAGTGAGAAAGCTGAAAGAGGACGTAAGGGAGCTGGTAGCTTACGTCACTGGTAAGTAGCCTCGTCATTATCGATAGTCCTGCGCCTGACTCTACTCTGTTTAGTCCCTCCTAGCGGTCACTCCTCCTTAGACATGTGTAAAGACTCACCGGACTTGATGGGTCATACAGTCGCCTTTTCCATATCCTGGTTCCCGACATAACCGCAGATGCCGGTCCTCGGTGAGTTCGGGATAAACCCGGAACTCCTGTCCCTGCGTTTATGTTTTATCAGGCATTCTTTACAGTAAGTCGACCTCTCTACCTCGTTTCTTGACTCTAAGCACTCATAACATAGGTATTCCGCCGGTTTCCCTGCAACTGACGCACTCGTACTCAGGCCTATCGTTCCTCCCTAAAATATAAATGTTTTCGCCCTTCTACTTAGCCCCGTCTACCACACGTAGCGTGAGTTCTGTACTGATACCGAAGTCATACGTGTAGCCGAACTCAAGGCCCTTATGTAAGATATCGGAGAGTTTGTCTTTTGCCGTAATAACTCCCTCGTCGTCTCCAAACGAGTTGTCCGTTATTTCGTCCGCCTCTCCGTCAGGGCTGACGCTCTCACCGCCTATCTCGAACTCGCTCAGGTGACCGCAACACTCTACCCAGATGTCCCTGAGGAACTTGTCCAAGTCTTCTAAGGTAAGCGATGATGGGACTGCTATGTACAGCCAGTATTGGGGGAAATAATTGTCCTTTATATGCAATATAAACCCGTCTAATTCTCCGCTAAGTACCTCTTTCACCTTATCACATGACCTGAAGTGCCTCAGGGCTGACTCAGGGCTGAGGTAGTGGTAATACCCTTCCCGCATAATAAACATTTCCCGCGGTATATCATTAAGAAGGTATACTTATCTAAATACACGACAAAATATATTTCTAGTAACATTTATCGGAAAAGTAAGAGTGTCGCCATTGAGCTATAAGGTATCTCCACAGTACTCACGGCATATTTAGCCCTTGTCACACACGTAGTCCGGGGGGGGGGGGGATAAGGTATATTGCACCCTGGTTTATAGCTTAATACGATACCATGGGAAAAGCCGACCAACGATTTACGTAAAATAGTTGTGTCTGATATACCTTAGCTAATCAGCAGTACACTACTATCTAATTCTTAGCTCAAGCCCTGAGTCCTAAAGTATTTAATATAAAACGAGGTGTGTGTAGAGACGTAAGTTTTTGGGTAATACTCCACTACCACGATTAGTATTTATTGAAGAATTGTGACAGCTGAATTTACCTTGGACACTCATGTATACACGTGTACTCCATCCTCGCTATCCTTTCCTCCTAGTTAAATACTCAGGAGTAAGCTTAAGTCATCAATTTAGCTACTGCACCCCTATTTAGAGTATGCCGACGGAAGGGTTTTAGCGTAACGCTACACTATTTTTCAACAAGTACCAGTAGTTTAACTAGTCATAGTAGCCCTACCTTCTACCCCTTACTTAACAGTGGTTATGACGCCTCCAGTCCTCGATAACAGTCTCCTTACCACCGTCTTCAGCCCGTCTCGGCGTGTCCCTGAAGGTCCTAGCCCATATACCTTATTAACACCCCCTTATACTATAACATGTGGAGAAGTCACTCTTCGACATATTCTTTGAGAATTACACTTACGGTAACAACTACTTGGTCACCGCCCCCACGGGTACCGGGAAGACCCACATAGCCAAGCACTTACTCACTAATACTGATGAGGTCGTAGTCTACGCTTCCCCGTTAAAGGCACTCTCTAGGGAGGTGTACAAAGCGATAAAGGACAAGAGGAAGGCCAAATATGTTGACTCAGACGTCTATGAAGAAGACCTCTCCAACGTAGACGCTGAGGCCCTGCTTATGACTTACGAAAAGCTGGACTCTACCATAAGGCATAACTACAGGTGGCTGAGGAGGGTAAGCCTCATAATCGTAGACGAAGTCCATAACGTGGAGTCTGACAGGGGGCTGGCTATCGAGAACATAGTACTCTGGGCAAAGGCTAATAGTGTCCCTATCGTCGCCCTGAGTGCTACAGTACCCGACGTGGACAAGTACGCTAAGTGGCTATCAGCTACGCTATTGAAATACGATAAGAGGAGCGTACCCCTACACGAGTGTATAGCCTACCCCTACGTCATGAGGTGTTTCGACGACAACAGGGTCTTCTCCCTCGGTAGGAGGGGGCTGAGAAACGTCAAGCTGGACCTCCTGCTGGGTATTTTAGACTGGGTCATTTCCATTAATAAGAACGCCCTCGTCTTCGTAAAGAGCAGGGCCTCAGCCGAGAGGCTCGCAGACACCCTCACCAAGTTCGATGTCCCGGCCCAGCCCTACCACTCAGGACTACCTTATGAGACCAGGGAAAAAGTCCTCAACGACTACACAAACAATAAAGTGAAAGTACTCGTCTCGACTACCGCACTGGGCCAGGGCGTAAACTTACCCGTCTACGCTGCTATCTTCTACGACGTCTCTTTGCCGGAGAGTGACGAAAAGGGTGAGTTTAAGGGGTGGAGGGACTTAGACCCCTCAGAGTTTAAACAGATAGCGGGGAGGGCGGGCAGGAGGGGGTTTGACAACGAAGGGTATGCTATAGTCATAGCCGAGAGCGCTAGGGAAATGGAAAGGATAAGGCAGAAGTATTTCTCCAAGGAGGTAAACGGGGGCGTAGTCACTACCCCTTACACGCTGGAAAACTTAGCCTTAGGGGTGATCGCGTGGGGGGAGGGGATGGGCAAGGACGAAATCGATAAGGTGGTAAAGGGGAGCCTGAAGTTCCACGACCGTGACGTAAGCCCCGCTTTGTCGACTTTAGAGAAGGAGAACTTGGTAAGGGAAGAAGCGGGTAGCGTTTACCTCACCGAGCTAGGGAGGGCGGTGGCACTCAGCTACATAGACGTGGCGAGCCTTAAGGGGTTCCCGGTAAACGTAGACGACTTTGACCCCCTCTCTGTCATATCCTCTTCCCCTGAAGTGTTGCAAGCTTTAAGGGGGTGTAATGAAGGCAAGGAGCTCCTCAGGAGGTGGGCTAACGGCGAGGACATCCTGGACGTGTGTAAGAAGCTTACAGCTAAGGACATCGAGGAAGTCCTGTCTAACGCTAGGTGGATAGCGTTTGCCTTGTACAGAGTGTTAAAAGCCCTGCACAAGAAGACCGACGAAGTACGGGACCTCTATATGAGCCTGAAATACGGCGTACCCCCTGCGGGTATACCTTTAGCTGAGAAAAAGCTCCACCGCGGAGTAGTGATGAAGCTCTTGGCAATGGGCGTCAAGGGCCCGGAGGAGCTCTGTGTGGTCTCGGGCCTTAAGGAGGTGGAGAGGGTACTTACTACGATGGCCGTCGAGGAGTTGACCTACTGTACCCCTTACCTGCTGAGGTTAAGTGAGTTCGTAAGGGAGAACTACGGGAAGGAAATCGACAGGGTTGACAGTGTGGTAAAGCAGTTACTCCACATTGGTGTTTTATATAGGGAGGGTGATAAGATCAAGTGGAAGGAGTATAAGGTGATGACCTCGGGAAATACATGACCGGTGATTAGGGTCTTGAGTGCTGAGCTATGAAGAGGGTTAAGAGGCTACATACGCTTCCGCCTATAGCGGGGCTGTGTTTGCAACCGTGGAAGTGTTCGTCCGTGTCTTGACTTACCCTTATTTCTACTTACTTTTAGCCCTGCTAAGTACACGCTATTGGGGCCGTACGCGGTCAACCCTTACGTAGTGTAATATTATGTGTTGTCTCTTATTGATTTATAGATAGAATGAGTAAATAAATAAAGGAATGAAAAAAAAAATATCCCATATTTTCTAGTTTAAATTTTCAGATTTTAAAGATTTAACGTAAGATTAGGCTTTAGTGTTAAGGAGAGTGTTCAAGGTGACACTGAGATATCGTGATTTCTCAACAAACCCTGGCAGGTACACGACACGGGGTAATACTACATGAACATAAACTGGTTACGATAATATCGAGAAGTAGTTAAAAATAGTTGCGTCATAAAAAAGCTACGGTCTGATATGGCTTAAAGGACGCTGTAAATGAGCTGACTTATTTTTGACCGCAGTAGGGACATTTCAGTCCCCCCCTTACAACCCCTTTTAGGTACTCGTAAGGGCCTAGCATACGCCGTCGAGCTAGGCCGGGCAGTGCTCTATATAGGTGTACAGCATGACTCAGACGATGTGGGACGCTATGACCTCCACGCCCTCCTGTTTGAGCTTCCTCCAGACTTTTTTGTCCACGAAGTTGGCTACCACGAAGACCTTTACTTCTTTGCCCTTGTACTTTGCGGAGAACAGCTTCTTCCTGATTATGACCTGGTCGTACGTCCCCTTATCTGCGAAGTTTTTGATCTCGAACACGTAGACGTGGTCGTTTGTCTCATAGAAGTCCACCTCAAATTCCTTACCCTTATCTATTATGCCTTCGTCGTCCACCATAGTCCCGTGCACGACCTTCTTAGGGTCTATACCGTGGAGTTCAAGGCTCTTCTTATAGAGGTGTAACATAGCTTTCTCTATACCTTTTCCTGCACGGTTAGTAAAGCCTCCTAGCTCTATACCGAGCCTATCGACCCTCCTAGTGAGCTTGATAACAGCCTTCTGGAGCCGTTCAATAGCCTCTCCTCGTTTCTGTATTGCCTCTTGTAGTGAGGCTATTGCTTCTCCTTGTCTTTTTACTTCTTGCTGTAGTGATATGATGGCTTCTGTGTGTTTGTTGACTGTTTCTGTCAGGCTTTTTATTGCTTCTCCTTGTCTTTTTACTTCTTGTTGTAGTGACGCTATTGCTTCTGTGTGTTTCTGTACTGTCTCTTGTAGTGCTTCTATTGCTTTGGTGTGTTTGTCTACTGTCTCTTGTAGTGAGGCTATTGCTTCTCCTTGTCTTTTTACTTCTTGTTGTAGTGACGCTATTGCTTCTGTGTGTTTCTGTACTGTCTCTTGTAGTGCTTCTATTGCTTTGGTGTGTTTGTCTACTGTCTCTTGTAGTGAGGCTATTGCTTCTCCTTGTCTTTTTACTTCTTGTTGTAGTCCTTTGACTTCTTGTTGTAGTGACGCTATTGCTTCTGTGTGTTTCTGTACTGTCTCGGTGAGTTTTTGTATCGCTTCCCCTTGCGTCTTTACCGTCTCTGTCAGTGCCTGTAATGTTTCCGTGTGTTTGTTTACCGTAGTCCCTAGTGACTCAATTGCTACAGTGTGTCTCTTCACCTCCTCTTGCAACGACTTGACACTCCCAGTGAGCTCTTCCAGCTTCTTTATCACCAGCTCGTCTTTAAGCTTCCCGTAGACCTTCTCGGCGAGTAATGAGAGTAACTGTGGGTTGTTAAGTATCTCATTTATGATGTCCTCTCCCATATTTATTCAGATCAGTAGACTAAGTTAAAAATTAGACTGGATCGAAAGTACACGACCGGACAGCCTTAGCCCCCATTTAGGCTATTTTACTCCCCCCCCCCCCCCATCACGACCTAGTGCGGGGACAGCCACATTACGAACGGGTCAGTGGCCCTCCATACCTCGGATCTATGGGCTCATGTCCATACT
Source organism: Stygiolobus caldivivus (assembly GCF_019704315.1). Lineage (NCBI taxonomy): Archaea > Thermoproteati > Thermoproteota > Thermoprotei > Sulfolobales > Sulfolobaceae > Stygiolobus > Stygiolobus caldivivus. The sequence goes on from NZ_AP024597.1 coordinate 2,113,490, forward strand.
ACTTTTGCCCCCTTCCCCAATACATACACCAAGTGTTTTAAAAGGCCTAAAGCCCGCCCTTTACTTTTTGCCCTACTCCCAGTACGGGTTAGAGGAGGTCAAGTCCCCGTCGAGCTTTGAGCCCGGGTGAGTTAACGGCTCCTGCACCGGCCGTGTCTGTATTACCAGCTCGGCTAATACGTTTTATACCCGGCCAGTTTTTAAAGGGCGACACCACGTTACCTTAAGGCCGGTATGTATACACGCCACAGGAGGGCGGGAGCTCCCCTTTAGCGTCCAACTAAGGATACGCTAACTGAGTATATGTAAGGGAGCTAGCTTTACCACTGACAGTGTCTTACGTAAGACCCCCCCGTCGGCGTGTCTTAAACTTTGTATGGCCATTACCTACTCCGCGGTCGGGAGCCGGGACTCTGAGTGTTCAGCAAAAATTAAGTAAAGTACCCACGTTAATGTTTGGGGTAATACCCCAACCCAGCCGTCAATTCCTCTCCGATAAACCCTCCACGAAAAGCCATTTACCGTCAAAACGCCCCCACGGCAAAGAAGGCCCCTGTCGACGCGGGAAAAGCCCGGCTCACGACTGGAGGACGTAGGCTAACACCAAGGCTAAAACGCATATCGCTAATAGGAGGACGTCTAGCCACGTTAACCCTTCCCTGACCACGCTCGTCCTACCCCTCATAGCCCTGAAAGCCCTAGTGTCCAGCGATATAGCCAGGCTCTTCGAGTTCCTGAGCAGGTAGACTATCGCGGGGAGGAACACCAGCAACATAGCATATATGTAATAGAAGGGCCTTAGGACCACGTTCTTCCTGTACCCCAACCCCCTCACTAACTGCAACTTAAAGGAGTCGTCCATCTGCCTCAGAGCTTGCGGTATCGCCTTGAGGAACACAGCTACGATAAGCGTGAGCTCCAGCGGCACCCTCAGCCTGCTGAAACTCCTCATTACCTCCGAAGTCGTCGTAGTACTTATGAAGATGAAGCCCAGCATGGTAATGTAGATGACCTGGTCGTTAAGGCCGAACAACAGGCCGATCATTAAGTCCTGTAACGAGACCACAGGGTAATAGTGGAACACCTTCACTATGAAAGGGGGCCACACATAGAGGACTGGTGAGCCCTGCCCGGGGTAGTAGATGGTGTTCATCGTACTCCACGCCGTGACCACCACGTAGAAGCCGACGTACATCAACAGTGGCTTGACCTTGTCCCTGAGGGCTATAACGCCGAGGGCGAGGAAGGACAAGGGGAGGGCAAACCCCAACAAAGTGTCGGAATGAAACTTCAACCTTATAGTACTGTAAACGATAAAGAAGGTAAGCAGGGCCAGCAGCTTCACTAATGGGTCTACTTTCAGCCGGGTCCCCCCGTACCGTGTGAGCTCCGCAAGCCCCCCGTAGCCGAGCTTCACAGCTAGCCACAGCACTGTTATGTATACTGCTATTAACAGCAAGACGGAGAAGTAAAACATCTTGTGGTAAAGCGACTCCGAGGTAAAAAAGGTTTTGAGACGCGGCCGTGTCGGGGCTGTGGGTGGGCTATTTTACGTTAATAAGGCTTTCCTTTCCCTTTTTTATTTCTGTTTTTTATTTAATAGTCTACATAAGCTGAGGGGTTGGCTTAACGCCCACCGGGTCTTTTTTTAACGCTGATAGGGACTATCATAACTTTTTATGTCGAGCTCCATTACGAAAATGTCGTCCCCGCCCCCACCGGTGCGGGTAACGCCCTAAGGGTGGTTACGCAAATGTGGGCGATGTCGTTGGGCTTAAAGGAGTCACATGACCTCTACAGCCGAGCGGTCGAGGACTAAGCCCCCATCCCCACTAGGTCATGATTAGTAAATAGTCGAAATGGAAGTGTAGGGACAAACAGTTAGCCACACCGCTTAACTCACCGGCCGCAGCTACCGCTTTCGGTTCTTTATAACCGTTACGGAAAAGCCGTCCAGCCACATATCGGCGAAGCCCGTTTGCCGCTTCTATTTCGGCCGTTTTATAGCCTTTCCCACAGTAAACGCGGAGGGTGGATGACGCCTGTGGGTACATAGCGTACCTAGTCGCCTCGGTAACTTAGCCCACTTTTAATACCTTAAGTTAAGACTCGTCCCTAGACTATTATGAATAAAGGCTATACCTCCAATCACGACCTAGTATGGGGACTTTAGCCCTCCCGGTTAAGGCAAACTCGCGAAAGACGCCTTTATCTCCCCACAGAAAATATGTAACGTCATAAGTCATAATTATAAAAAATGACAGTGGTGTGGTCTTACGCAAATGGTCTTACGCAAAAAACCCTCGCCGCGGTATGTCTTTGCTGACCTTGCGTGCGCTATTACATACCCACGGTCGGTGTTTGGGCCCTTAGGTATTTAACGTAAAATTGACACGGGTAGTCACGTAGTGTACAAGTTAACTTCTACTGCTACGATTTTTCCGATAAATGTTATACGTGGTAGTGCGGGGGGGGGGGGGGCTCATACAGTTCTCAGTTAAGGGGTGCTCTAATAGGCCTCTTTTTAAAGAGGGATATTTCTATTTAAACATTTAGTTATATATAAATTTAGGATAGATGTTTAAACCCACAACGTAAAAGTTATTAAACATTGCCAAAAAAGGATAAGACGATATCACGTGAAAAATAAACAAAAAATTTATATAGATATTCATCCCCTATTAGTATGAGAAAAACATGATGTCACTCAGAAAAGCCTTAAAGGCTAAAAGGAGCAAGAAAGGTCTAAGCGGTGCAGTAACTGCTCTAATCCTTGTGATCGCCAGCGTGATCATCGCCTTAGTCGTAGTAGGTTTCGCCTTCGGCTTATTCGGTGCTTTAGGCGGGACACCCACAGTCACACAAGTAGGGACTGGGTCACTAACTGGATCACCCAGTACTGGTTATACTGCCACTATAGTGTTACACTCGACCGGTACCGTACAGATTGAGTCAGCTAGCATAGTAGGGACTAACGTAAGTGCTACTGGTGCTACCTATACTCTGTCTGCTGGTCCAAACACTATAACATTGTCTTTCCCTAGCGGAAACGGGTTTACCCCACAACCCGGTAGCACATACCAGATAAGCTTAGGTTTAAGCGACGGTGCTACTGTACAAGTAGCTGTAAGCTACACAGGTTAAGCACACTAGGGGTTTGATAGGCACGAAGTTAGTATCTGTTTTTTTAATGTTCCCCCTCCTCTTCGTAGCGTTCCCTTTCTTACCTCATTTAGCTTATTCCCTCTCCCCGTCTTTTACTCCGGGTGACTTCCTACTATATAACCAGACTGTGACAAGTGTTTTCCCTAACGGTACCGTTTACCACATCTACGAGTTCTACTTACAGCAGGTCGTCAAGGTTTTCCCTAACGGTTCCATGCTGGTGAACACGACGATCTATGACGAGAACACTTCTTCTTACCTTCCCCCGGTAATGTCTATCGATAATGCTTCGCATCCCAAGGTCTTCATGTATATCAGCCCGAGCCTGTTAGGTAAAGTGGCGATTTACAGAGACGGTAGTGATCTGATATATAACGGTACGGAAGACGGGCTTTATGTGTACTATGATGCCTACGCGTTACAAGGAGTCAAGTTTATATACATTATCTGGGTCAACAAGACCGGTGTCATATGTCGTTTTCAGACCCTACAGATAGGTGCAGGCGGGGGGTTAGTAGGTAATACTACTGCGGTACTGTGGTTATCTAACCTTTATAATAAGGGCGTAGTGATCCCAAAGTTCCTCTCTACTTATACTAAGGCTAATGTGGTCACTTATAGTGTATCTAACTTTTTAGTCTTGGCTCAAGAAAAGTTGCTCGAGGTCTACAAGTATATAATATTTATAGGCGTGTTTTTGATCGTGTTGATATTACTTTTTAGGAAATAGATGTGGAGTAATAGGTCGTAGCTATTAGGCTTAGCTTTATGAGGGCTATGGCTGGGAGGTACACTCCTTTAGGCACCTAAACTACAAAATAGTATCGACCGGTGCTATGACAAGTATAAAGGATTAAACTTAGAGGCGGTCTTACTTTTAACTATACCGCCGTTTTACCTAAGACCTTATGTCGGCATATTTTTACCGGCTTGGACGTGTGACATTATTCTACGATTAAAGGGCTCAGAACCCAAAAACTAGACATAAAATAAGGTATAGGGGTTATACGTAGCGTTTCATTGTATTGTTCAGCTGACGTGACTTTTAGATGAACACTATACCGGGTATATAGTCAAATGGTAAAACTTACTCGTCCCAGACGTGATTAGGACCTATACTAAATACCTTAACTTATTGGGACTACTATAAGGGCTACAAGGATCAACTAAAGAGTTCCTGAAAGCCTCCATTTAAACCTTTATTAGCGGAACCCTAAGCTTACACCGCAACTTTTGTCGTGTCATAGAAGGGGGTTTGGCTCATAGTATATGTTATAATCGCAAAGGGGTCATGTATAAACCGCCTGAGTTTACCGATGTCGAGAAAGAGTTAAGTAGAGCGAATTACGGATCAAGGTTTTATTGCAAAAACCGTAGCAATAGAAGTTAACCTGAATAGCACTTTACGGTTTTCTCTTCCTTCTGAACGTTTTTTTGATACCACCTGCTTCACGGTAGATAATTTTTATGAGCCTGGACAACCTCTTTGCTCCGAGGTCCAGACCCGTGGAGTACTTGAAGCACTGGACCGCGAGGAGGGAGAGGGCCTTCAGGGCCACGAAGCCCGTGTTCCTGACCCAGGTTAGGAAGGAACCCCTCTCCAACCCCAACGATTCGAGCTCCCTTATGAGGGCTTCAATGTCCCAACGGTCCCCCCACGCCGTGGTGACGTCTTCTGGTGTGTCGTGTAGGTCGGTCGAGGAGGAGTACCCCCTCCCTTGACTTCTATAACCGCCTACTACCAATAACTTGATGGGAGTGCCTAAGTACTCCACGAGGTACTCCCCTTGGGGGAACTCGCCAACGGGCACGGACCTGCCACCCTCGACGACCCGTGCGTTGGACTTGAGCTCCCCCACAATGTTCTCCAAAAGAGTCCTAGAGTCCACGTACCACGAGTCGAAGACTATAGCCTTCACGTTAAAGCCAGCGAGGGAGGGCAAAAACTCCAGGAAGGCGTCGATCTTAGTCTTGAACTTCACCTCCTCACCCCTCCTCCTGAGCTCTTCCTCCACCTTTCTAGGTACGTAAGGGGTGGTGTTGACTACAACTCGTTGTTGGTCAAGTCCTTGACCCCTATTACAAGGAGCTGGGTCGAGGGCTCGAACTTCTTGTGGGCCCTGCAGTAGAAGGCTTGTGTCCCGTCCCTTGAGACCGGCATAGCTCTGGCGTAGGGCTTGTGGTCGTGGGTGTCGTCCACTATGAGGAGGACAGGGTGGTCCCCCACCAAGTCCTTCACTACCTCGGTCAAGCTTGTACTAGCTGTCTAACCCCTTCAGCACGGTCTCGTAGTGCGTCCCCGCCTCTTGGGCTATCTCTGTGGCGTTCCCTCCCGTGACAGCTCCCAACACTAGCCTCCTTGCGACGTCCTTTCTTACCCCAGTGAAAGACTGGACTACCTCGTTGACTGCCTCCTCAAGTGCCTTGTAGTACTCCCCCCTTACCTTCCCCTTGGTCATACCAAAATTAATCGCCATAATTCTTAAAATGTTTTCACGGTTCGCTAACCTTGTCAGGATTTTCCGATAAAAGCTACCTGAACACTACGAGACCGCTTACATCCGTTTTGCATCAAATACCTAAGGACTCAAACACTATCCGTGGCTATGTAATAGCGTACACCGGGTCAGCAAAGACATTCCGTAGCGAGGGTTTTGATAAAACGCTAACCTATGTGCGTGAAGAGCGGCTGCTGTCTCGCCTCCACGTTAATCTGTGAAAAGGACGGTGGTCAGGACTAGCTACGGGAGACCTTAAAAACCTCCAAGCTCAGCCGACATAACGGCGAAGACGGTTTAGAGTAAAATTAAAAACCTAAACATCAACATTCTATATTATGTTACCCCTCGTGCTATTTTCCGTATTGTTACTCCATAACGGTTCTTTGACCCACCCGGTCTTCGTGGAATACCAACAGATTATACACTTTTACACTGTCGGTGAGACCGTCTACGGGCTAGTAATAGAGAACATATCTAGAGTATTCCCTAACGGAACTGTCTGCTTTGAGTACTATAACATAGACTTAAACGCCTCAGAGTATATAGGCCCCCTAATAGTCTATAATAACTTGTCACAGCCCACCTCTTTATACCTCTTTAACGGTGTGGGTAATAGTACGGTATACCGTGCTGGTGAGTTCACCCTCTCGGGAAAAGACGGTAACTATTATGTCTACAAAAACGTACAATACCAAGGAAGAGTACAAGTGGTGACTTACTACTATGTCAACCAGACCGGTGTACCGTATAAGATAGTCTTCCTCCAGTACGGTTCTAACGGCGAGTTGGTAGGGAACACGACTTACGTACTCATAGCTTCGAGCATTATCAACCCTAACGAGGGGCTGTACTTCCCCCTGGGCCTCACTAGAGTGAGCAACAACTTGAGTATAGGGAGGGTCTCTTATGCGTTCGGTTACCCGTTAATTGACGATGTCTTTACCTCGCTACTGGTTGTTTCTGTCCCCTTACTTTTCGCGTTTAAAGTATTCAAAAAGTACCGTAAGGAAGACGGCAAAGTTAAGTAATATTAAGGGGAGGAGGTCGGGGTTTTTAGGCTTTACTACCTTTCCCGCGACTATGTTATAGGAGATGCTTGGTACGGTGACGTTGGCGACGGGGAAATAGACCGCTTCTACGTCATGTGGTGGAGAAAGGTGTATATCCTGCTGTGCCAACTCATAAGGTATTGCTTCTATCCCTAGCAGGTAGTCGTCGCCAGACCCGCTACTGGACACCGTCAACTTACCGTTAAGGTACACCTTAACCCCTAAGTCTACTACCCTCAGGGGCCCTACAGTAGAGAAAGCCTTAGTATACGTCCCGTTACTTACACTGATCACCCCACCTTGGGGGTATTGGACGTAAGACAATATGACGCAGTAATACCCTTTCCCCCAAGGTACCTCTACTGTTTCAGAAGCCGGAGGTGAGACTTGGATTAGTGGTGCACCGGGGAAGGTGTTAACGATAGACTGCGAATAAGGCGTGATCGTGATGGTACATGAGAAGCCCCCTAACCTCTGCACGGGTACCTCCACTGAGTAGTTGTTGTAGATGTCCCATAGTAAGTACTGTTTCCCACCGTTTATTACGCCCGCGAGGAATTTAGGGGGAACGTGGACGTAAGGTGGGACTACTGCAGTGTGGGGCGGAACCAGGGACAAGTTCTCTGGGTATGAGGCCAGGATATAGACACCGTGGGAGGTGAACTCTTCGCTGAACTGTGTGTTTTTGAACACGTATATCCCGTTTGTGCAATACACCTCCTTAAACCCCCCTACGTGTCCGAAGAACTTAACGAGGTCTGGCTCGTTGGTCACTACGAACTGTACACCGTAAAATGAGAGGACTGTACTTACGTTAGTCGTGTTGTAGAAAGGTAATAATGTTGCGCCCGGTAGCCCGGCGAATGGTTCTTCTGGGTATATTTTCCCGTCATACACTATGGGCTGGACGTATAAGGCTACTTTCCCCTGGGCGTGTCCTTCGAGGTATGAGGCCACTTTGTAAAGGGGTGGGGCTACCGGGTAAGGTACATAGTTCCCTGAATAGTCACCGCCGTTAAATGAGGTAAAAGAGGAGGTGAGTTGCGCGGTGACTATGAACACTAAGAAGAGGACTGCCAAGAGTTGGGACTTTTTGTGGTGTGTGAATACATCGTCTATGAAGACCCCCATTACTGTACCTGCTAAGAGGAAGAGCGCCCCCGGTATGACCTCTTCGACGTATGTGGGCAGGAATATCCACATGTAAGGGAAGGCTGGGGTGTTTATTAAGGCGTTATTGATAAAGTACACTAAGTTCATGGTAAAGGTCTTGCCGAAAAGGGTTATAGTAGAAGACTCGACGACTACGACCCCCATGTAGACTAACAGTATAAAAGGTATTGAACTTTTCCTCAGCTTACCGAAGTAGTACGCTACACCGAGGACTACGAACGCGGGTAGTAACAAAGAGAACAAGTAAATGTACTGGTTAAAGTAGAAGGTGACCAAGGGCCTGAAGACGCCTACTCCCCTCAAGTTGTATAGGAACGGGTAAGTATAGTAGTTTAACCAGAGTTGCTGTACCTCGATGGACGTCCCCAGCCCGTTATATACGCTACCCTGCAGGAAGAGGCTAACGAAAGTCCTTATGTTCAGCCCGAAGTATATAGGTATAGCGAGGAGGAAGGTCTTGACGAACTTGTAGTCCCTCACCTTATAGAGGGCAAACGCTAAGGCCGTGAGTGCGGTGTAAGCAAACCCCCTGGGGTCTGTAGTGGTCAGTGAGGCGACCAGCGCGAGGAGTATAGCGCTTTTGTACCCCGGCTTGGTACTGGCATAGTCTAGTGTTGCTAAGAGTGACGGGTAGAGGGCTACAAAGGTTGAGTAGTCTAACCAGTAAGTGAAGTACATGAACGAGGGTGAGGCGACGAACATGAACGCAGTTACGGTGGATACCACGTAGGTCGTGATGTTTACTTTACCCGTGAGCTTCCTGACGAAGTATTTTACCGAGAAGTAAATGGAGATGAATCCTAAAAAGACCGGGTAGGCGTAACTTAGCTTGTCTACTATTTCTGAGGACAAGAAGTAGGAGGACAAGTAGACCGGCAGGTCAGGGTTGTCCATTATGAAGAGGAGGTTGATGACGCCGTCTGAGACTAACTGTGGTGGCGTACTTATGAGTTGCGGGTAGGAGTCCCTTACGTATATTAAGCCCGGTGATAAGATAGTCTTCCATAGTATTGAAAAAGTGCTCAGGGCTGCGAGGAGTACTACCGATAAGGCCTCGACATACGCCCTCTTTTTCATTGTTTCCATATATTTAATGGTGAGTATTAAGTATTTAAGGTTAAAAAAGTCAGCTGAATTATGGAGTAGAATAGAGAAAAAGGATCTCTGTTGTTGCACGACGTAAAGATACAGTTAAAATTACAATACGGTGTAGCCCGTGTATTGTACCGCTACTTGAACTGTGGAACCATCGCTCAGCCCAACGCTTATCTGGTATGTGGTACCGGGCTGTGGGTTAAACCCGTTTCCGGTAGGGAATGTCACGGTTATTGTGTTAGCACCAGCTGTCAGTGATGTGGAGCCCTCAACAACCCCGCTGTCAGATGTGCCTACTAGGGATACACTCTCTATTGAGACCGGGCCGCTAGTGTGTAGTGTGAAAGTAGCTTGGTAATACTGGAGTTGACCGTTAGTATTGGTCACGCCTTCCATGGACCCGCTCCCTACTTGTGTGACTGTAGGTGTGCCGCCTAAAGCACCGAATAGACCGAAGGCGAAACCTACTACGACTAGGGCGATGATCACGCTGGCGATCACGAGGATTAGAGCAGTTACTGCACCGCTTAAACCTTTCTTGCTCCTTTTAGCCTTTAAGGCTTTTCTGAGTGACATCGATCTTATTTAGGCTTTCTTGTCTATATATATTTTTCTATCCGCAGTTAACGTTCTATCTTTATTCCTTATATTCTGTTAGATTTACCTTAGCTGCTCCTATTTAGTGGGTGGTTATAATGTGTAAGACCTAGAGGTGTTTAACATATTTCCTCGGCATGGTATAAGTTAACCTTTTCTGGGCCCTCGGGATCCAACGCAAGACTGTGTATATATACTAAAAAATAAGTATTTGGTGTAACAGTATGCGGTCACTGTTTTTCCAGTGAATGAAAGCTGGGGCCCTCCTGCCCTGCCACGTTTTTAGTAGGTCTCCAAAAGGTCTGGGCTTGTCACCCCGCGCTATTATTGTTCGTTTAAACGTTTGTGTATGGCCCGGCGTGGGTTTGTCTTTCTAGGACGTTCTATATTGACACTGTTTAACTTTTTAATGTCGTTTTTCAGTCTACTACTATAATATAATTTTAAATTCGAGCACGCTAATTGTAAAATTATGGCAAGTAGGAAATTAAATATAGATAGGAGGACAGCCATATACGGTATAGTGTTCTCGGTAGCCTCTTACGCTTCTGCAGCGGTGCTAGCGCTGAGTGTAGGTGCATATGCATTAAGCTCCTTTTTAGACCCGTTAGTGACACTAACAGTGCCGCTTATCCTGATCTCTATTGGTCTTCAGGCTATGAACAAGAAGTTCAGCGTAATATTCCTGACATTGGTTAACGCCGTACTCTACGCGTTGACCGGGCTACTCTTTATGGTCCCAACCTTGGTAGTCGCGGGTGTAATAGATGAGTTGGTGTCATGGGTAGTGGGGTACAGGGGATTAAAGGCAGTAATGACAAACACTACTATAGTAGGTGGGCTGGTGGGGATCCTCAGTGTGGTCTTTGGTATACTTATGGTAGGGTTATACGGTACTATACCGTTTAACGATTTGCTGATAGCTTATGCAGTTTTCACGGTCATTTATTTTGTGGAGAGTGCTGTCATGGGGCTCATCTCGTTTAAGATAGGGGATTACTTAATAAAGTCCGGAGTTATTAAGTCATGACCTATTTTTCACCTTTCTTTTTATAAAATATGTATATTTTCCCTATTTATTAATTATAGTTAAAGATAAATAAATAAAAAATAAGAATAAAAAGGAAAAGGAATAAAAAATAAAAACCCAACTGTTTTTCTTAAAACATATTTATAAGCCGTTTTACCTACACTTTCGTTTCGATCGTGGCTGAACGTAATGTTTAGTCCTCAACCACCTAGCTGTAACGGGTCATGGGACTCATTCGAGCCTAACTGCACGGGCTTGCACCTCCACCGCCTTCACCATCTTGAGCATAGCCCACATCACAATGAGGGCCGCTCTTACCACGGACAGGGTTTGAAATAGTACAAAAAGGATTTCTACGTATACGAAAAAGGTTCAGCCCCTGCGTTATCCTCACTACTCAGGAGCAAAGTCATTCATCATTAAAAATTATGTTAAGTACTCCCCCAAATAATTTAGGGCTCGGTAAATGTGCTTTTGAAGCGACTGAGAGTACGCATACTAAGCGTGTATTTAAATATAGATGTACAAGCCGGTTAATAAAGGGTAACTGTGTCGTTAGTGTAGGGCCAAAAAAATCGTTAAGCAAGGGAATTAACGTTGTCCTTTAGTCCTTAGCGGTGTATAATTTAAAAATTGTGGCGAAGCCCGAAGAGGTGTGAAGCAAACACGGCAAAACGGGACATAAGCCTCTACCCTTTGTTATCCCCTACAAGGGTCAAAACCATGAGGCCACATAAAACCCCCGGTCAAGTAAGTAATAAGACTGTCGTTAAAAGCCCGACAAGGCGTTATCCCCAGCCGTACCGCTTATCTTAATTGCCCTATCGGTCTACGCCCGTAAGCTAGAGACTAGCGGACACCCCCCATAGTGCAGTTGCTAAGTTGTAAACTGGGCATTAAAGGGACCTCGCCCTAGAGCTAAGGTACGTGATGAGGACTTGATATACCTTAAGTAGCAAGACGAGGTTTTATAGCTCAATGTCGAGGTGTAGCACTCCCCGTTAAATTTTGCGGTTTATCGGTAGTCACACTCAGTTATTTCTCTTCGGAGGGCCAACCGCTTCGTCTTACCCCATAGTGACAGAGGGTTAAGGACACTTGGATAGACCTTAAGGCCTCCTGACATATTTTTATCCCACCGACACGATAATCTAACTATGGATAGTAATACGACGACTACTTCTTCACCTCCCTCACCGCTGTCGACCTATATAGGCCTACTGGAACTCGGGATACAAGTTATGTTTTTCGTAATCCCCCTCCTCATATTCCTTTACTATATGAGGGTGATGAGGGTAGGGTCGTCACAGACAAAGCAACTGCAGAAGAGGATGACGATGATACCTGCTATAAGGTGGGAACAAATATACGACATGGAGGAGGTAAAGCAGAGGTTGGAAGAAGTAGCTAAGTACGTCATAGACAAACGCAAAGCATACGGTGTAATCCTCTTCGGCCCGCCCGGGACTGGTAAGACGAGCATAGCGAAGGCGTTGGCAAATAAACTCAGGTGGAACTACTTTGAGCTCAGGGCTACGGACGTATTGAGTAAGTGGTACGGCGAGAGCGAGTTCTTAGTAAATAACTTTTTTGACACGGTAGAGGTGTATGCACCTGCAGTAGTAATGATAGACGAAATAGACGGGTTTACAATGAAGAGGGAAGGAGACGTCCACGAGGTGACCCACAGGGTGATCAACATACTACTAATGAGGCTACAGGAACTCCATGACAACAAAATACCGGTTCTCGTAGTCGGTACTACGAACCTCCCCCAAGAAATCGACGAGGCTTTACTAAGGCCCGGTAGGTTTGACGAGGTAATTTACGTCCCCTTACCGGACGAGGTCGCCAGAGAGGAGATATGGCGGGGCTACACACAAGGGCTCAATGTGGACTGTAAACTCCTCGCTAAAAAGAGCAACAGGCTGTCCCCGGCCGACATTAAGGAGGTGGTCGAAGAGGTGATGATAAGGACTGAAAGGGAGGGGAGGGCACCAACCACCCAGGACTTCCTTACGGTGCTGGAGGGTTATAAACCTTCAGTACCTATCTCTACAGTCATTAAGTTCGAAAACCTCGCTAAAAAGTACTCCAGGCACAAACTGGGGGAGAGGCCTTTCGGTGTGCCGGACGTAAAATGGGACGACTTAGGAGACCTAGAAGAGGTAAAGAAGGTGATTAGGGAGTCTGTAGAACTACCGATAAAGAACAGGGACATGGCGGAAAAACTGGGGGTCAAACCGGTGAAGGGGATCCTACTCTTCGGCCCGCCTGGGACTGGTAAGACGAGCATAGCGAAGGCACTAGCTAACGAACTTAACGCCTCTTTTATTATCCTTTCGGGCGAGGAGATATCTTCCGCCGGCCCCTTTCAAGCTGGGGAGCTGATAGCGGAGAAGTTCCACATAGCTAGGGACAATGCCCCCGCTGTGGTGTTCATAGACGAGGTCGACATGATAGCTAGGGCGAGGGGAGAGAACGAGTGGAGGACGGCCCTGACAGAGCTGTTGAGCCAAATGGACGGTATCAGGGAAAACGAGGACATTGTAGTGGTGGGGGCGACAAACAGGCCCTGGGACCTCGACCCCGCAGTCCTGAGGCCGGGGAGGTTTGACAAAGCGGTCTACGTCCCACCGCCTGACCTCCAAGGGAGGGTTAGCGTGTTGAAAGTGCTGTGCAGGAGGCTTAACGTAGACGACCAGACCCTCTATAACGTCGCCAGGATTACGGAGGGTTATACTCCTGCCGACCTAAAGCTCGTCGTAGAAGAGGTAAAGAGGGAACTCCTTAAAGAGGGGGCGTCTACCGGTGTCTTAAGGACATCAGTAACTTTCAATGACTTCGTTAGGGTCTTGGCCACAGTTAAACCTAGTGTCACCCCTGACCAGCTCAGGGACTACGAAGAGTTCAGGGATAAGAGGCTGACATGAAGCGGTAAAGGTAGTTTGGGGAATTAGTGAGGTCGTAAATACGCTGAGCTTGTCAGAGGTGTCGAGGGCTTGTTTAAACGGTGGTGTGGGGTTTGGGCTATACGAGGTTGTTTTATGATATTCCATATCGACCTTTTAAACGGGGTGTCTGTTTTATAGACAAACAAAACGCTCGGTACATTTATTTCATCAGACTTCATGCCTTATTTTTCTACATAATAAATCTTTATTTCTTATGAATAGGTATTATTTAACTAATAGATGGAGAGCTCATATCAAATACTACAATAAGCACATTAGATTTATAAATAACATTACTAAATTTGTATAACGATGTCCTCACAAGGTAAATCTGAAGTTACTAAAAATAAGTCGGGCTTGTCCTTTCTTGACTTGTTCTTTATATCCTTTGGGGGTCAAGCCCCTTACATATCCTTATTGACCTTTGGGACCGCTATGATCGCTGAGGTAGGCCTTGCCGGTTCATTCGCGATGTTAGTAGCTACGGTGGTCGTCCTCTTTAACGGTCTAGTGGTATACTTCCTCTCCAAGAGGTATAAGAGGGGAGGTGGGTATTATGTGTATGCACTTTACTCACTGACCCCGAGGTTAGGGTTAAATACTGGGTGGACATACCTTATGTACGCCTTGTCTTACGGTGGGACATTACTGGCCGGTGGTGCTTATGTTCTATACACGATCCTTTCGGAAGTAGCTGGGAATAGCGGTCTAATGTCGGTCTTTCAGCAGTGGGTTATTGCGCTAGTCATTTGTGTAATTGCCTCTTCGCTAGTACTAGCCGGTGTTAAGGTCTCTGCCAGATACGCTATGGTGATGTCTATTATAGAAATGGTAGCGATAGGGGCACTCGGTGTTTATTTCTTGTATGAGTCTGGTTGGAGGTTTTATAACCCGGTCCCGTCTTCACTGAGCCCGAATATCCTTGACGCCGTAGTCCTAGGCCTAGGGATACCCACGGGGTACGGGTCTATAGCGCCTTTAGGAGAAGAGGCAAAATCTAGGGACATAGGTAAGGCGGCTATCGCTGTCCTGTTGTTCGGGGGGTTGTTGGCTACCTTCTTCTTCTATTCCTTAGGTGCATTGGGGTTTACGGGCAATTTAGTAGAATATTTACTCACCAATTTCGGTTTTTTAGTCGCTATCATGTTAGCGTTTATAGCTTTAAATGATGGTACTCTCGGGGGTATGACTTATATGCTGGCTAATTCAAGGACTCTAAAGGCTATGGCGGACGACAGGGTCTTCCCTGGGATATTAGCACGCAAGAAGAATAATAAACCGCTTTATTCTGAGATAGCGATTGCAACACTGTTTACATCTGTAATAGTTTTCCTGAGCTATTCCCTCGGCTTATATAATACGTTCTTGATACTTGGTTCATTAGCCGGGATGTTTAACTTGTTCATCCATTTATCAGCCGACTTTTCGTTGATTAGGGTCTCTTCTAAGAGGTTCTCAAAACATAAGCTAGAGATCGGTGTAGGGGTTATCGCTGTCTTGATCAGCTTGTTTGTAATGTTGTATTCAATTCCGGGTTTTCAGGATTATGTAGTGTATGCTTTTATGGGGTGGATAATATTGGGGTTCCTCTATGCTGAAGCAAGAGAGATGGTAATTGAAACTTCGGAAGAGGACAATAAGTAAATGGGGCGAGGTATACGGACAGTAGTTATTGAAAAATAGTGGCAGTTAAGTACCACCGGACATGTACATACGCGCTCATATACTCCATTTCACGTTAAACGCGGGAGGGCTCGGGGCCTAAAGTCATTAAATTGGCAATATCATTGTCTGATTGGTAAAAACATTTCAAACGTAAGGATTTTACGTAAGACGCTACACGTTTTTCCCTCAAGACGTTCTGCCTTTATACGCTCTGTTTAAATAACTCCAGTACAAAATACTTATATGAAAACGTCTACCGGGCTAAAATGGGGGCTTGTATTCGGGCTACTTTTCGGGGTATTATCCACTGTGGTCTATTACTCTTTATTTGTTTATCCCCAGCTCCCCCAACTGGAGCACTATTATTATCAGGAAATACTTAACAGCACTCACGATAACATTACTGCAGCTACACAATTTACGCAGGAGTTACCGGTATATTTGCCCTTTACCCTCCTATACTTAGATTTAATTGGACTAGTAGCCGGAGGCCTCCTAGGAGGTTTTTTAATAGCAAAGCTCTGGGACAAAAGCCCCAACTGGTACATGAAAGGGTTAATGGGTGGGATCGCCTCACTCTTGTTGGACGTCCTCCTATTAGGTTTTCTGTTAGCTTCTTTAGGTGGGACAATAGTGTATACTTTATCGTGTGTACTGATGGGTTTAGCCGTAGCTTATAAGCTGAATAAATTAAATAAGTCTGATCAGGATAAATTGGGTGAGCCAGAGCAGGGACAGAAAAATTAAAAAAGTTTAAATTTTTTAAATTTCCATGCTTTCAAAAAAACAGATATTGCTCCTCTCTCTAGGGACTTCCCTGACATTTTGGGACATATTCAACGTCCCTTACATAGAAAATTATGCCTCAAGCCAAATAGGCGAAGTATCAGCTACACTTATACTCTCCTCGGAGATGATAGGCTATTTTTTAGGGGGAATGGTCAACGGTTACATGGCGTCGAAGCTCGGTAGAAAGTTCGGGTTAATGAGCTCGATGTTATTAATAAGCTTAGGTTCCTTAGTCGGGTTACTGTCGTTTAACCTCTTTTCTCTACTGGTCGCAGAGCTCTTGATCGGTCTAGGCATTGAGGGAGAAGTAGCTGTAGTACCTTCCTACGTGTCTGAGATGTCCGACCCCAAGATCAGGGGAAGAAACGTAGGTATAACGACCTTATCAGGTTTTCTCATGACCCTAGTCGTGACACCCGTAGCCGTAATTTTAGGCCAAGGGTATTGGAGGTTATTGTTTGTACCCAGCCTAATCTTAGCTCTAATAGCGTTATTTTTTAGGGTTAAGTTACCTGAGTCTGTCCTCTGGGAGAAGAAGAGTAAAGAGGAGCTAAAATGGGACAAGGACATCCTGGTCTTTACCCTGATATGGTTTGCGAGTTACTTTACCGGTTACGCTCTGTTCTCGACTCCGGTCTTCTCCCTGATATCACAGCATGGCTATGATCCTAGCAGTTTGTACTTTAGTTATATACTCTACGGAGACCCCTTAGGAGTCGTTATTGCGAGTATAATCAACGACCATTTCCAGAGGAAATACACTTCTTCACTATCTAACTTGGTATCAGCGGTATTAATGGTGATATGGCCCTTCTCTGGTCCTTTGTTCTTACCCATAGGTTTTATCATTATGTTTTTCCAAGGTTTTAAGTTCCCCGTAATGTATGCGTATACCGCAGAGAACTTCGGCACAAAAGTGAGGACCTTAGGATACGGTATTGCTGACGGGATAGGGCACTTGGGCGGTGCAGTAGGCCCTATAGTCTATGTCGTCCTCCAAGGTCATCTGGGGCTGAGCTTTTCGACCGGTGTAGTGGGTGTCGCTGCCCTCATATCAGCAACCTTATTAATGGTATTTGGACACACAACTAATAAGGTTCCCTTAGAGGAGCTTAAGGGATGATGACGCTACCCGGCACGACCGGTGAAGTGATAGACTGAGAGCCCCGGGCTGACCGTGTTGTAAAGTTTAAACTTTTTAAACATAAGTAAAAAAGAGGTTACCAATTCTTCTGATCCATAATTAATTAGTGCCTCAGTAGAATATTAACTGATGAAAAGGGTAATAATATCGTGTATGGACTATAGGTTGACCGAAGAAGTATTAAAAAGGGCGGATAAAGACACCGTGATATTTAGAAACGCCGGGGCTAACGTAAAGGAGTTCTTATCTAGGTTAAAGGAGATTAAGCCTGACGAAGTGGTCTACTTACCTCACACTGACTGTGCAGCGATGAAGTTGGTATATAACGTGGTGAAAAAGGGTGACGCAGTCAGCGAGAACGTAAAAGACAAGTTAATAAGCGTGTTTTCAGGCCAAAAGTTTGAGACCCTAGAGGAGCTGGAGAGGTTAAACGCTAAACTAAACGAGGAAATGCTGAAAAGGGAAGTTACGAGTAACGTAAAAACTGAGTTAGTGGACGTCAGTAAGCTACAATGGCCCCAAAAAAGGGCGGAAGTCTACTTCTACCCTATTTCTGCAAGGCCTACAGATAAGGTAGGTGCATATATCCTGCAGTCGTCTTCTATCGAAGACGTAAGTGCTGATATAGAAATAGCAAAAGACAAGCTGGGCTTCAAGGACATCTATGACTGTTCTGGCGGGGAGTGCAAAAAGGTCTAACTAGAGATCATTGAGATAATATCTTTAACAATTTTTTCCAATTCTTCTCTAGAGAGTTCTTTAGCCTCTATTTTCCCGTCTTTATTAATCGTAGCAGTGTAGACGCCGTTAGAAGCGATGTAAAGGCTTACCGTATAGTCACCTTTATGTAAATATATTTCTTCGATTTCGACGTCACCGTTTCTAGTGTATTTTTGCCTTACTTCATACCCTTTTGATACTCCCCTAACTTCGTGCGATTCAGCCGATATGTCGTCTAGGCGTGACCTAATACTTTCGTGGATCCTTTTTACGTCTAAATTGAATAGACTCATCTCTGTGGTGATCTATGAGTTGATAGTATAAACTTTTTCCTTAACTCGTCGACGTACTCATTTAACTTATTTATATCATTTATCGGTAGTTCTGCAGTCTCGTTAGAACTCGTGATTTTTACCTTACCTTCATTGTAGACTTCCACTACTCCAGGGAGGAGGCTCCCTGAGGCCTTTCCCGCAAGGTTTACCAGCGCCTCTAGTGAATATAGAAGTTCTTCCGTAAGTTCCTCTGGGCTTAGCTTCAGGTAATGTGCAAGTGTAGATAGGCTAACCTTTACAGAGTATATCAGGTAGTTGTCGTAAAAGAGCCTCGCTATCCCAAAATTTTTGTCCACGTCTAGGATTACTTTGAACTCACCTATTTCTTCAATGCGGGGTAATTGGCTACCGTATCTATGCATGAAGTCTTTCTGGGCTTTCTCGTCTATTTCCAGTGGGCTGTCCTTTAGCAGGACTTTTACTCTCTTAGGGGGGAGGTCATAGTAATCAGATATTTTATTTATATCAACAGGGAAGACCTTCATCTCCGATAGTTTGTTAAAAAGCGATCTAACGTCGTTTATTATTATACCCCATGCCCTAACCTTAACTTTATCGTTCTCCGCTTCTACTACTGAGCCCAACTTGACCCTTGAGGGTGGAGTTAGGAAAAGCGATTTAATTGCTTCATTAGCCTCCTCGACGTTAGAAGGTAGGGAGCTTATCTTCCCCTCGAATTCCACTTTCAAGCCCTGGAAGTCCATGAAGCCCTTAACGGTATCCCCCTCGAATTCTGCAGTATAGTTACCCGTAATTACGGTGACCCTATTACCGTTTTTCACAAAATAGATCCCTTTGCTCATAGTGTATATTTTGCCCGTGAGGTTTAAAAACAATGTAGAAAGTTCAGGCGGTCAAGCTTCCTCATCGGTCAGTGCCGCGACACGTCCACATATTAAATTACCTTGTCTTGACGGGGTATAAAAATAATAATTCTCCGTTACAAACTTCTCCTTGTTAAAATTCACTAAGGTTCCTCATCCTTATTTTTATCATTACTGTTATAGGAGCTCTATTAAATGTAAGGTACGTGATAGTAAAGTGAAATATAAAGTGTATATAGTCTAAATAGGTTATCCTTATAAATTATTGCCCGAAAAGGTTAATGAGCCATATGACATTTAATGGTATAGATGGAGCCGTAAATGAACCTGGGCAACTTCCTTGGGAAATCGTTGTAGGCTACTTCGCAGTGGCGGTGGTAATAGTATTTATTATGGGAAGGAAATACGGAGGACTTAAGGCACTTACGACGTTAGACCTAGTATATATAGGTATTGGCGGGGCTTTTGCAATGGTCTGGGAGTTTTACATAGGGAGCTTCATAGGTAGGTTTCTGCCGAGTACACCTTTTGTTAGCGTCGGCTTCTGGGGGAGGCTGGTAATAGTGTTTATCGTAGCTGGGCTTGTGAGGAAGGCCGGTGTGGGTATGCTTACCCTTTTGATCTACGATATCCTAGGGGACTTGTTCCATTACGGGTTTGGAGGTGAACCTGTATTCATGATATACGAGGCTTTAACTTACGGACTGTTCGTAGACCTAATGATAGTGTTCACACAAGGGAAAATATTCGGGATAGGGTATACGCCTAAAGAAGTTGATTCTCCGAGTTCCATTTCGACCAGCAGAGTTAATTTATTAGCTGTCATTGAAGGGGCTGTAGTGGGTGCCTTATGGGCTTTCCCAGACCCGTTATTCTACGACGGTTTCTTCGGTCCCTTCCTTTATGCCTATCCGGTAAACTGGGCTAAAATATTGTTCCATATAGAGGCCTTTTTACCAGGAGATATAATAATGGGTATTGTAGGTGGTATCCTAGCTTACTACATAGCGAGGGCGGTGGGACAATGAACCTCATTGAACTTAAGGGCGTTGAGGTGACGTATACTGGTAGGGCTAAGCCTTCATTAACAGTAGAACAGTTCAACGTAAAAGAAGGGGAATCAGTACTTATTGTAGGTAAGTCGGGGTCAGGGAAGTCGACATTAGTAAGTGTAATAAACGGCGTTATCCCCAATATGATTACGGCACAAGTTAAAGGGGAAATTAACGTATTCGGCAAAGACCCCAGAAAGACTCCTATTTTCGAAATAGCCAAGAATATAGGTACGGTATTACAAGACCCCGAAATGCAGGTCTTCAACCACAAAGTCGTAGACGAAATAGCCTTTGGACCTGAAAACTTAATGTTACCGCCTGAAGAGATTATGAACAGGGTTACCGAGTCTTCAAAGGTCGCAGGGGTTTATGAACTTTTGGAGAGGGAGACCCAGACTTTGTCTGGGGGTGAGCTGCAGAGGACAGTCCTCGCATCGGTCTTAGCGATGGGGCCGAGGGCTTTGATACTGGACGAACCGACTTCCAACATAGACCCAGAAGGCACTGCACAGATTTTTTCACTGATCAAGAGGTTCAGGCAAGAAAAAAGGACCTTGTTAATTGTAGAGCACAAGTTAGAGAGGGTCTTACCTTACGTTGACCGTGTGGTCTTAATTGATAAGGGTAAGTTAGTTTTTGACATCGGTAAGGACGAATTAGTGGACAAGGCTGACATATTGAGCGAAGCCGGGGTAGAAGTGCCTGATTATTATTTTCACATGAAGAAACACAAGTCAGTCCAAAAGTACGTGTATTCACCGCCTCCTAGGGTAAAAGGGGACTCTGTAGTCCTAGACTCGAGCGTTAAGGTCTGGGAGAGGAAGACCGGGAAGGTCCTAGTTGACACTTCTTTGACTTTAAGGAGGGGGGAAATAACAGCCCTGATGGGGAGGAACGGTGCCGGGAAGTCCACCCTCCTTAAGGCAATAATGGGCCTCTTGGATAAGAAGTTAGCGTCTGAGATAAGGCTAGTCGTAGAAGGGAAAGACATAAGTAAAGCCAGCATTATGGAGAGGGGGGCATATATAGGTTATCTCCCCCAAAACTTCGACGTTATGTTCATAAAGAGGACTGTGGAGGACGAAGTAGCATTTGCGATGAAAAATAGGGGCATATATAATAGGGACACGTTAAACGAGATCTTAAAGATGTTTTCTCTGTACGAAATCAGGCGCGAAGACCCGTTAATGCTATCGATGGGGCAAAGGAGGAGGGTCGCAATGGCCTCGGTTATAGCATCTGGAGCAAAGATCTTATTAATGGACGAGCCCACGAGCGGGCAGGACTGGTACCACAGGGAGATGCTGGGTAAGGAAGTCATACACCTGAGAGATAAGGGCTTCTCTTTCCTAATAGTGACCCACGACTCAAGGTTTGTAGACAAGTTCTGTGACAGAGTCCTAGTCATGGACAAAGGTAAGATAGTCGCGGAGGGAGTGCCAGAAGAAGTCTTCTTCAAGGAGGGACTTGGTATCCACCCGCCAACAGAGTACTTGGTGATGAAATATGGTACCTTGGAGTTTTCTATATGAAGACCCATTAACTCAGAACATAATAAGCTGGTTCTTATTCTTCTACGGGGTAGCCTTACCTATAGTTATTATTATAGGTGTAATAGGGCTAAAAGGGTTTATAGAGATTACGAGGTTTGAAAAAGGAGACACGTTCTTATATAAGTTAAACCCGGTGACAAAGCTCGTTTTCGGAGTTATCGTTATGGTCGTGGCTTCGACTACCATCTGGTGGATAGGTGCTATTTTAACGTTAGCTATTTTACCGCTTTATTTGACGTTAAATAACGGGGTAAAGAAGTTCTTATACGTCGTACTCTTAGTCTTCTCCACAATTGTAGGTACTGCTTGGGCTGCAGCCCCTTATACGCCACCTTCTGTATTACAGCTCGTCTTCCCCGATACTTCGGCTTACCAGACAGTATGGGTATGGCCCAGCTATTTTTCCTTCATGGGTTATGAACCTACCTTAACTCTCCAAGCACTGATATACGGCCTTCAGATCTCCTTTAGGGTGACAGCTACTTTAGTGTCCGCACTACTCTTAATACTTACCACTACGACTTCGGATATTTTCAGGATGTTTACTAAGATGAAGATCCCTTTACCTCTGACTTTTTCAATAATGGTAGGAGTGAGGACGGTACCCAAGATATTTGAGATCTTAGATACGTCGGTTAAGATGCAGTTACTAAGGGGGCTGAGCTATAACAAGCCTAGGGTCTTCAGGGTCGGTTACTACTTTTATGCGGGGTTAATGGCTATAGTGCCCGCGATAGTGTACTTATTTAGGGGCGCTAAGACCCTTGCTATATCTGCAGACACCAGGGGTTTCAGGGCATACCCAAGTAGGACTTCTTTGGTGAATTTAGGGTTTAGCAGGCTAGATTATATAATGTTCGGGATAGTCCTTGCGTTAATTATATTGGACGTCTTAGCTAATATGTACGGTTTTGGAAGGACTATACCCTATGAAGGGTTGTAAGTTTTTTTGTCAGACAAATTTATAAATCGTTGCGAATATCGATCAGTAGGTGTATGAAATGAGGTCTATAAATAGAATCGTTATGTTACTAGTTTTTATAACCTTAATTTTAGTCTCTCCCTTGACTTCGTCCACTACTCCTACAGCTACTCCCATTAAACACGTCATTATCATAATTGAGGAAAACCACTCTTTTGATAACCTCTTCGGTACCTACCCCTTCGGATGGCCGCCTATAATAAATAACATAACCCTCTCGGTTATGTGGCCTGAAGGGCTATATACCAATTATACTCAACTTGAACAATCGAAAGACGGTGTACTCGACTACATAACCGTGCCCAACGTCCCTTGGTTCCCCTTTGCAGGAGCCTCTCACCCCTATTACGCTAATGCGTGGGATACCGTAGACCCTTACGAAGGTTGGTCTTCCTATCACGGGGACTACTGGTTCGGGAAGCCGGTAGGGTTTGTATACTACTCAGGCCCCCAGTCCATGGCTTATTTCTCTTATCAACAGGTCGGGATATTGTGGGACTATGCTGAGGAATACGTACTAGCAGATAACTATTATGCACCGGTTCTCGGGCTCACTGAGCCTAATAGAGTCGCGTATCTGACCGGTGCACCTCCTAACTTCTACTCAGATAGTGCGTCTGACGTAGTGCCTTTGAACCAGACGATATTTTATCAGCTCACTACGTACGGTGTTTCGTGGGACTATTTCGTCTATAATTACCAAGGCGGTATCCCGTGGCCCCTGAACGCGTTTTCCGGGATCCGTGCTTATCAGTCTCATATTCAAGGGCTAGACCAGTTTTTCAGTGACCTCAGAGACGGGAACCTCCCATCAGTAAGCTGGGTTATGTTAATAGGGTGTAACGCGGACTACTACGACATGCACCCACCGTACAACGTAACAGAAGGTGCTGTCGAACTCAACACCATTATTAATGAGGTGATGAAGAGTCCTTATTGGAATTCCTCAGTTATATTCATAACTTTTGATGAGGGCGGAGGTTATTACGACCAAGTGACTCCTCCTGCGATTAACTCCATGGGTTTAGGGCAGAGAATACCGTTACTTATTATCTCGCCTTATGCAAAAGAGGCGTGGGTAGACAATTACACGCTCTCCGGGTATACCCTTTTAGGGTTTATTGATTATAACTGGCACCTCCCGTGGTTTACTAAATGGGTAGAGGACAGCGACGTAGAGGGGCTATTACAGGCGTTTAATTTCTCGGCAAACCCCAGACCGCCTATAATACTTACTCCTAATAACTGGACTTACCCTATCCCATTACAGTACCCAGTTCACTACGGATATATTGCAAAAGTCTCCCAAGGGAAGTCTTATGCTCAGGTCTATCCTGCCCCTGCGGTGTCGTTCTTGTTCCCGATGACGTTTGCCGGGTTTGCTTTGATCGTGGCTTCGTTTTTCGTTAAATCTAAGAGAAAAGCGTTGTTGAACATCTCGGTCATCTTAATGCTGTTAGTCACTGGTATTGCACTATATTATAACTCGTCTTTTGTAATGTATTCTTTCGTAGTACATTACTATACATATTCCGGGCTGATAGGGTTCTTAGTGGCCGGTGCACTGAGATTAAAGTTTGATAACAAGGTGAGAGCGGGTGGATATAGGTGAAATAGCGTTTTTAGCGTCTTTTTTGCCTTGCAGCTTTGAAGGCTTCGAAATGAGTATGTTCTGGAGTTTAGCGTCCTTAAAAGACAAAGCTAAGGCTAACTTAGGCGTGGTAGGTGGAGTTGTTGTAGTGACCCTTATGCTATATTTAACTTATATATTACTTCCGACTCTGGTTTCCGATGTTACAGAGTATTATACCAAGCTACTGCTAGGTTTTTTACTCCTATCTCTGGCTACATATTTTCTTTATAAGGGCGAGTATCCTGAGCCTAAGGGTGCTTTTTTAGTAGCGTTTCTAGGGATTATAGCGGAAGGGTTAGAAGTAGACGTATTTTCGGTGAGTTCATGGATAATGACTGGTAGTTTCCTGGGGATAATCGGTGGCTTTGTAGGTTTTCTCTGGAGCTTGTTTGCCCTTAAAGGAATATCGCTGAAAATACCTAAACAAGCCCTAAAAACATTAGCCGTAATTATTCTGTATTCAGTAGGGTTTATCGTATTGACTAGCGGGTTAGTTTAAGCTTTTTTGTTTGTTTAAAGGCATCTCATCTAAAATATTCTATAATATGTAATTAGACAAGATAAAAGTAATCGGGAGTAGGTCATACACGGGTATGGAGCACTAAGAGAGAATCCGTGTGACCAAGGATACGTTAAAGGGGAGAGGTTTGGTATAACTGTAGACCAAGGTATAGCGTCCCCTTTTCCATATTAAATTGCTTTTAGCTACCGAGTAGTAGCTTTATTATTGTCTAGTTTCTCCTAACACGGTGGACGAGTGTGATCCCCATAAAGGTGCACCGTAAAGTAACAAGAAAAGGATAGGTTGTGGTACGAGGTTGTCACCTTATATTTTAGCCGGTTTATGCTCAGCCAGACACTATTAGGTACTAAAGGGCAGGTCCTCGTCATGTTCACGATGAATACGTATACTTCGAGTTAATAATGTCCCCTATAAACTGACGGAGTATTATATAAATGAAACCGCTAAAAATAATAAAACTGTTTTTAAAGATAAGATCTAATGTTGGCTTTCTACACACAGTTCAATACTAGGGTGAGTTTTAGTACTAGAGCTATATAAAAAGGGTGCTCAGCCGTGTGTAGGATGCTAGCGTATAGGGGAGAAGATAAAGGTGAATTAGAGTCATTGTTTTCGTGTCTTGTCAGGTCAGCAAAGAAGGACCCAATAACCGGGGACGTCCACGGTGATGGCTGGGGGATAGTAGCATATACTGACGCAGGTACTCTTGTTCACTATAGGAGTGCCCTCCCTATCTTTGAAGACAATAACGCGAATAAAGTCTTGGAGTTACTGGAAGGTAAAATGTGGGTAATCGTCCATGCAAGGTTAGCTACTGACAAAAGTTTAGTAGACGCTAAATTTTCCCACCCTTATCTGGAGACTACTCCTGGCGAGTTAATTTACGTAGCACATAACGGAAGTGTAGATAAAGAGGGTTTGGGAAAATATTTGGGAATTGATGCTAAGTACATGGTAGATTCAGAGTTGATCGGAAAATTTATAGTTAAAGAAGGGTTGGATCAGCTATCATTAGATAAGTTGAAAGGCTTTACCAGAAGCGCCCTTAACGTATTTATCTTAAGGGTTCCTAGGAATTCGAGAGAGCCTAAGTTGTATTATTTAAATTTCTATAGGCAGGAGTATATAGAAAAGAGAGGGATACCCGCAGAATATTATAAATTATACAAGAAGAATAATGCAGTTTTTTCTTCCTCATTAGCTTATTTCTGTGGAAAAGACATTCAGGTAGAAGTAGGAAAGTTCGACGAAATATAAAGAGGTCTAATAACGCGAAAGATTGCCCTATTTGTGGCAATTTGAAAAAAGTTTATAGTATTATTTTATAAAGATAATGGTATGGATATCGTAAGGAGTTTTGATCATACTCGCTCCGCTACCAGAAGGATGAGCTCACCTGTTGAGGGTGTGGAGGTTTATGTTGGGTCGTGGTTCTTAGAGAATTACCCTACCAGTATGGACGAACCTAGAGAATCGGAGATAAGGATTAAGCTCCCGCAAAATATGGTATTACCTAGGGAGTTTTACGTAGTGTTAAGGGACCTGGATTCACAAGCAGAGCAAATGAGGCTTTATTTCAGGCTGGAAAACGATCAGGACGTTAGCAAGGGGGATGTAATAGGGTCTTCGCTGATAAAGTCAGATAGGTCAATAAGGCTCCTTAGACCAAACACTGAGGCTAAATACTATTTGGAAATAGAGGGGAATAGGTACGTAGTAACGGTAGTGAACTTCGTACCTATAGTCATAAGGGAAAATGGCAACCATACGTTTCTATTTGAACTGTCTATAGAGAACATCACTGAGAACAGGGTTGAGTTCGTAGAAAAATTTTACGTAATACAACGTATTACTGTAAAATATATTTTATCTAAAGTGTTCGATAACCAATTTTACCAATCTATAGTAGGGAGTATACTTAATTATTCTTCAGCTTTTCCGTTAAAAGTGTATTTGTATAAGGAGGGGAAGTTAGAGGATAAAAACGCCTTTTTGTATAAACCGTGTAAGTCTTCTTACCTCGAAGACCAAGACGAGGCTAAGTGCTTGGGTAGCCTCAGAGATGAACTAGATCAGCTGATAAACAAGTATAAACCTGAAAGACCTGATGAATACTTAGTCCTTATAGGTTCAAAAGCCGTCAACGATGTTGTCGACAAGTCTCTTTCATTAATGTTCTTTGAGGACCTCATGGACTTCTTTACGGATATTGTACCCGTTTATATAATAGGTAGGCAAGCTGAATACGTTGGTGGAGTAGAGAAGCTTTTTCTCAATATGTTCGTGGCACCGCCTGATAGGGTAGAGGACTATGTAAAGGGCTACTTAGATTTAATTGCGAGGCATGACTTCGTTAGTGACGCGGGGTATACTAGAGTGGAAGACCTAACTTTAGTTAAGCAAGGTGACTTTTACCTGCTGATAACTCCTATAATTACCCTCGATTTTATTAAGGCCTTAATAGGGTATGTGTTAAGTAAGGATGAGGAGAAAGCTAGAGATTTATTAGAGAACTTCAAGGAATATCAAGCGAAAAAAATAAGGGATTTGCAGGCTTCGCTACTCTCAAAAATACTTGGTAAAAACGTTAACTATGAAAGGCCCTCTTACTACTTTTCTAAAGCGATATATGAGCTTACTAGCTCTGATTGCCAGAATTCGCCGTATTATTTTCCATTTAGTAGTCTCCTTATCCAGAGGGACAGTAATTACTTATTTACAATTCCATTTATTGAAGAGCAATGGGGGTGTAAGACATTTTACGGGTTAGGTGACCTCTTCGTTAATATCCTTTTAGACGGTAGTTTAGTGCTTTTAAGCGGGGTTGAAAGAGTCATAAACACTGTTAGGAGCTATATTGACGAGGTAGACAAACTTGATTTAAACCTGGTTAAAGAACTAGACGTAAGGCATGAGTTCCTGATGCGCCTTCTAAATGACTTAATAGTTGCTATACTTTTTAATAATAAGAACCAGCCTAAACCGGAAGTTG
Source organism: Stygiolobus caldivivus (assembly GCF_019704315.1). Taxonomy (NCBI): domain Archaea; kingdom Thermoproteati; phylum Thermoproteota; class Thermoprotei; order Sulfolobales; family Sulfolobaceae; genus Stygiolobus; species Stygiolobus caldivivus. The sequence continues at coordinate 2,141,269 of NZ_AP024597.1, forward strand.
ATAGGGTAGTAGACCTCTCCAAAAGGGCATTTATTATAACTTATGCTAAACTTAAATACGACCTACACCGGGTCTATGCGTTATTTGAAAAAATATGTTATAATCCTAAAGCGTCTTTCATTAGGAATATACTGAAATTATACGGTGATGATAGGGAGAAATTCATCCTCGATCTGGTATTAACTCTACGTGATGCCTATTTTATAAAATTGTTAGAGTCAAACGGGATTAAAATTACTAGAAACTATTTCTACCTTCTATCTATAAATAAGGCTAATATACCTAAATCAGAGATAAAGAGTGCAACGTCTACAATTGAAGGACTAATAAATTTCTATTATAAATATCATACCAGATATGGGAAAAGAGCAAAGGAGATATTGTTACCTGTCTTCCGACAGTTTGTATTAAACACGTTTATTAGAGGATTAAGACTTCCCCCGGCGGACGAGATCCCTTCGTCTTTCAATGCACAAGAGTTTTCGTCGTTAATTAGTGAGGTTGACTGCGGGTTACCTTTATTGAGTCCTAACTTGCTCGGGGCTTTTGAGAGTAAAGTAAATTACGAGGCGTTTAGGAACGTCCCTCTACCGGTTTTAATATACGTACCAGATAGGAATACCATTACTGTGAACGGCAGGACAACTATGGTCACAAGAAAAAATTTCGTATTATTTTCCTTTACTACACCCATAATAACACTAGAAGATGAGTTCACACTTGCTCATCACGGGCATAAGATAATGGTAAAAGGAGAACAAGTATATGTAGAACATGAAGGTAATGAGCACCCCGAAATTATAATAACATTAAAATACCCCGACGTTAAGGAGGCCCTGAAGTACATACCAGATGAGGGCTTATTTACTAAAAACTTTAATGAAATTTTTAACACTAACTATACCTCGGCATTTTCTATCTTGGATGATATAATTACGTCTGCTAGGGATCAGGGAGTAGCTTTAGCGTGCGCGAATATTCAACCAATGATAAACCCTTCTGTGACTGCGAGTGTTAAATTTAAGCCTGGGTCAATAAGGCTTGGGCTCCTGACCCCTACTAGACGTAGAGATAGAGATACCCGTATTTTCTTGTAGAAAGCGAGGTAGGAACCACGGCATTTATACCGGAAAATTACGGTAGTTTTAAAGTATATTATACCCGACATCAGTCTGAAATGCAACAGAGTCCTGAACGACTTAGCGTATTGAGGAAGTCCCTTTGTCCATTAAAGGTTCTATACGCTTATGTCTCTAATATACCTACAGTTTAACGGGTCTATTGCGAGTCCCGTAAATATCGTTTTATCCCCTTTTTGGGTGTGGGCTTATATTGTTTTTCGCTAACTGTTTACTTGTTTTGCCCTTATGATACTAAGGGAGGACATGACACTATCATTCAGCAGTTATTCTACTTTAACGTATCTAAAAGATTTTCAATAGAACCGGTGAATTACCTAAACTATTTTCAACAGGCCTGAGGAGTTCCCCAATCCCGAGATAGCTCTTAGTAATGCCCAGCCCCTTTTAGTACTCCATATTTTTCAATAAACCGGACGTAAAAACTAAAAACTTTATCAGTAATACCAAGTGTTTCGTATTACCAAGGAAAAGTAGAATAACTGCTGTATCATTCTATAGATCGTGCGTGAAAGGGATTCAGCCCCGTAGCGACGGTATAGGAAAAGGACTTAACATGCCTCAAGTACTGTGAAGAGATTTATAGCTTAATGACTGCAACATGAAACTTTTATCTGATTTGTATTTACTGTTTTTTAATTGTATTTTATTATTAATCTTATTTTTTATACAAAAATGCGGTTACTATACTGGAGGGGTCGTTAGGACGCCATACACAAGGCCTCTGAAAGTCCTTGCTGACGTAATTCTGCTGTGGTTTATAATAAGTGCTAATCGTATTATGCCCCTTTACGTTTTTAAAAAGAAGGAGTTAAGGAAAGAAGTATGATTACAAAGGAACAGCTAATGAATGTGTTGCAACAGCTTTATGACGGAAAGCCCGTTGCTTTTTCTAAAATAAAAAGGAAGGTACGTGAGAGCCCAGAGACTATCGAAGAACTCTTGACTGAGTTAGAGGGAGAGGGGCTAATTAAGAGGTACGACGTTGGGGGAGGAAAGGCTTATGAGCCTGTTAAGAGCGACCCGACCGCTCAAATACTTTATATGCTCAAGGAAATAAAAGAAGAGTTAAAACGATTGGAAGTATTAGTGACTGATAAGAATAGAATTGATTTCTCAATTTTTGATAAAATATATGATGAAGTTAAGGACAATTTAGGCTATGCATCACTACAATCTATACGTATAGAACTAGGGTTGTCCAGAGAAGAGTTCTACTCTAGGTTTAAGAACCACATAGAGTCCAATTATGACCTAATAGCAGGGGGAGAAGAGGGGTTAATGAAGAAGGGGGTAGTTTACGGGATAATAAAGAAGAGGGGTAATGGGAAATGATATGTAATATCCCTAAGGTTACAGTTACCACGTGGTCGTCAGATAATATAGTCCTAGCAGGCCCTACCTATAGGCAATACCTCAACAAGTCTATAGATATTATTAACTCTAAGGATGTAGCGTCAATTATCGGCCAGCCTGGCATGGGGAAGACTACTATCCTCAGGAAGGCTGAAGAGTCGTGCAAAGGTAAGATGTTCACTTTCTTCTTAGACTTAGCTAGTAAAAACGAGATAGAAGAAGAGTTCTGGAGTAGGATAGACCGTTTTAAGTTAAGGGAGATAGTACTCCCTAAGATGGACAAGAAAAAATACGGCTACTCTTTCTTTAAAAAGCTTAGAGGCTTAAGTTTTGAAAGCCACTTAGAAGGGCTATGTAATAAGCTTAACGACCCGCTACTTAGGCTTTACTGTGTAGACTACAGTAAGGACTTTGACGGTATGTTAAGGCTAATCGGGGACTTAAAAGCGATTACCGACGTCGTCCTCTTTATAGATGAGGTGAGGGACTTCCACCTATCTAAAATACACAGACTGATAAACTCAGGGCTGGCAGTCCCAGTACTTATGGCAATACCTACTGATGCTTATAATAAAGTCACGGACCTAGCTATAAGGAGGAGGTTGGACGAGAGTAGGATAAGCCTAGACAGTGCATTAACATCTGAAGATATAAAGGAAATAATAGAAGCCTACTGTAAACCGCTTGCAGATGAGCTATACCCTATAATTTTGTCCATGTGGAACGGGAAGGAGCTAAACACGGTAAGTTCAATTTTACAGTACATAAAGAGTGAGGTGGACAAAGCTATAAATGCGTGTGGTAAAGAGGAAGTAGACTGTGTAAAAGAGAAAATTAAAAGCTCTTACACTTTGAAAGATGTCGAAAGCGACTCTAAAACACTAGAAAAGATGATAAGAGAAACTATAAATAGTCTTTCTAAAGAGCTGGAGATCTCATACGTACACCCTAGGGGCAAAAGGGTCGAGATAAAAGGTAAAACTATAACCGTCGGGATCTTCTTTATTTATAACGAAATGGCTTACATAGGGCTGGTTAAGCTAATGAACAGTTCCGAGGTAGACTTAGAGGCCCAGCTGTTATCTTTTCTGGAGGTTGTGGAACATGATAAGAAGGAGTATAAGGTGGCTAAGAAATTTATAATAACCAACGGTAAGATAGACGTACAAGGAGTTGAGACCGTTGAACTGTCTACACTAGAAGTGGTTAGGATTATCCGCGGGGACAACGTTATCTTGGACGAAAAGGTTAGAAATTTATTAAAGAACATCCTAATTCAGAAGGATACGAATACTGTAAAATCTCCTGAATCTGAAGTAGTGACATAATTTTTAAGGCTATGAGGCCTTAATACGTCTCGTGATCGATGCCAGAATTATAAATTTCCTGAGGCTTGCCGAAGCTTACAAAGGTGATCTAAGGCTCCTAGGGGAGTTAGAGTTATCTATAGGAAATATGAAAGTAATTTCGTCAGTAAATATAGATGAGGAAGACTTTAAAAACTTGTTAAAATTAGGAAATGATGATATAACTATTAGGGTTGGCGAAGGTTTCCTCTCTATTTATGATAATGTCGGGAAGAGGGAGCTGAGAGTATACAGTGAATTGAAGGAGTTGTTTAAAAAAGCCTTAGCTATTTATGAACTACTTAAAGTACAAGCTCCATCTATCGTTGTGTTCCACGGTTCTAATTTATCGATAGTGAAGAGGGTAATAGGTTACGGGGTTAGGAAAATAGAGTATTTTGAAGCTACGGGTACGGTGGTCTTAAACGACTTGGTCGAGTTGACCAACTGGGATGAGAGGTGTTTGATCAATATTTTGCTCTATGCCGGTGACGTGATCAAGCCCCTAAAAATTTCAGACTGTCAATACTACTTACCATTATTACCGCTATTAGTTCAAAGAGGGGGAATTTTTGAGAAGGATTATGCTGAGTTCGGATGTAATAAGGTATCTCCGCCTAATTTGAACCTTCTTAAGGTCATGTTAGAGAAAAATTTAAAAAATTGTTACCATATATCTGCTGGTCATCCTGACAAGAACATAGAAAAAATTAATTATATTGAAGCTAATTATGAAAGGGCTAGAGTATTTATAGTAGATGATAAAGTAAACGTTAGCACTTAAATATAGTGGTTAAGGACGCATAATAGCTTATAAGATGAGCAAACTTTAATAAGGAAGTGAAATAGAATAGACTAATTATGAGCAGTTATAACCCAGGTTATAATCCAGTATACAATTATCCACAAGTAAATTACCCTCAAGCTAATCTGGTGAAATACGTAAGGGTTGGGGAAATTTATATGAGGGGAGTAGCTAAATTGTACTTATACTCCATGGGTCAAGTTTCTGTTTTATCTGCTCAAATAGATAGTACGCCATATGTTTCACAAGCTTTGTCCTCATACTATTTGATGAAAGGCTATAATGAAATTACTGTATACTTTTCAGGAATACTTAATTCCTTAAAAGTAGGTGAAAGGAGGACTGTTCTATTAACGACTGGGGACAAGGATGTAGTCGGTATACCCGCTGTCGTAGTGGGTTAAGTACTTTGTCTTTGATCATCCTTATTTTCTACGTCTTTGATCACTTTTTCTATAACTATATTTATATTCCTTAAAATTTCTATATGTCTTATAAGAAATGCCTCACCGTCATCTGTAAGTATGTAAAAAACCTTTCTTTCTTCTTTCTGTTTTTCTACTACACCGTATCACTAGCCTCTTTAACGTAGTAAAGACTAAGCTTTTTGGGATTTGTTTCCCGTATAGAGCCTGTAAATCTTTAACTATATCGGAAGCCCTAGCTCTCTTTCCCCTTTTATAAATAACGAATGAGACAAATACTGGCAGGAGTCCTCGTAATATTATCATGCGTTCTCCTTTCATGTATATGAAATGATTAGAAAATCATATATTATAATTTTTTGCAATATACCTTAATTATATCAACAACTTTTTTTGTCAAAATCTATTGATACTAACCGGAATATATTCTACCCAGAATTCTAATTGATATATTTATTATAAAAAAGTAATGTGACTTAATATTGTTTATATCTTTTTTAATCGAATTTCTTTCAGCCCAGAATAAACCCCCCAAGGGTAAAATACCGCCAGAGATACTAATGCTACAATAGCGGATGAAAGATAGAAATTGATCAAATTTAAAGCTCCGTCACTTCCCACATATGACATTAAAGTGAGGAATGCTATGTATACTATGTACCAGAGCGAGTTAGTGAAGTTTTCTCTTACCTTAAATATAAGTCCGAAGATAATAGCTCCTATTGTCAGGAGTAATACGGCATAAGGCACAGAAGGCCAACCAGACCAGAACACTATTAATGAAGCGGACACAAAAGCTATAGCCGCTATTACCTCACCTGCAGGGATAATTTTCTTTGTAACCCCTTGTTTTCTCAAGACTGTCATTGCTATAGGGTTTACAGAAAACCCTAAATACCCGGCAATTACTGAATCGCTAATTAGGCCGTAAATAGTAGGGAGAGGCGAAGAAATATACGTTACTATAGCCCCTACTATGGCGAACACTAAAAGTGCCCATGAGGGTATAGCATATTTTTGGTGTAGGTCTTCCATTACTTTTGGCATATATCCAGACCTACTCATAGCGAATAAAACTCTAGTTCCTGCCCCCAGGTAAATATACCCCGTTACAAATGGACCTACAATACCTATAATTACCGTAAGTAATAGTAACAGATTAGCGTGGTAAGAGGAAGCGATATCTATAAATGGATTCCCTGGTAAGTTCCCTATCGAAGCCCAGTTGCCTTCACTTATACCTAACCCTTTCCAGTTCAATGAGCCTACGAAGGCTATTGCAAAAAGTACGTAAATTAATGATTGCCCTATGACCGTTAAAATTATCCCCTCCTTAAGTTTTTTAGGTTCTTTAACCTCTTCGGCGTAATCCGGCAGGACTCTTATTCCACCAAAAGCGAACATTGCTAGCGGTACTGCAGAGAACACCCCAGCGACACCAAAAGGCAGGAACCCGTAGTTTGTGAAGTTACCTAAGTTAAACCCCACGAAAATAACCCCTAACGCTACGGCGATATACATGAGTAATTTTATTGTCCCGAATGTAAGAGTTGATTTCCCAAATGCTTTAACGCCAAAATAATTAAACGGTATAAAGAAGACCAGTAGGGCAACTCCTACCAGGACCCCTTGAATTGTAGGGACGTCTTGAGAATTTATAAGATATGGATAAAAATAGTTCAAGCCCTCTACAACAGCTAAAGCTTCAATGGGAGGGATAAATAAGTACCAGATTAGGTCAGCCATCGCGTTTATAAAGTTGGTAACCCTCCCGTGGCTATACAAGGCGTATCTAGAAGGTCCCCCGGCCTCAGGATATGTCAGTGATAGTTCTACATAAGTAAGACTTACAAAAAAGTAGAATATTGATCCGATTATCCAGCCTAATACTACACCCGGTCCAGCTACAGCTGCCATTCCCGCCGAACTGAAAAGGACTCCCGTACCTACGGCACCTGCAATTCCGATTATGATAAGCTCCAGTAGGCCCAATTCTTTACGTAAAGGCATCGATCACATATAGAGAGGCAAAGAATATATAATCTTTTTTAAATAACTCATAAGATAATCTTATTAATCATATATTAATTAATTAATGTTAAATATTATCTATATTGGTTTTAAGTGTTTTTTAACCAAGAAAGAAATAGGTATTCATGTCGTGAAAGTTAGGTTTTCCCTAAGTCAAGTATATAAAATATGTGGGAGATAAGTCTAATGTGAGAAGAACAGAACTGGGTTTTTGGAGCATATTTATAGTAACTCTAGCTATGGCAATTATAGGTAGGAGCGTTACTCTTGGTACCGAATCGATACACGCACTAATTGACGGTTTAACCGTTTCTTTTTCTGCGTATACCATAAAGATTATCAACAAGAAAAATAGCGTATATACTTACGGCTTTCATAGACTGGAAGTGTTCAGCTCATTAATGAATGTGTTAGTAGTAATAGTAGGTAGTTTGAGCGGAGCGATATTAGCACTATTTTTCCTATTCTCTGATGTTAAGGACAGCCCACTTGTCCTGATCCTAGCTTCCTTGTCGTCGCTCATAATCTCCTTATTAATCGTTAGATATAGTGAGGAAGAGGAAAAGAGTAACGGAGTTTTATTGCACGCGGTCCAAGACGGTATTGTATACTTAGTTGGTAGTGTAGCGGGCTTGTTAATATTGTTGACTAAGGATTATTATATAGACCCGCTAACTGCTATTATAGAAATCCCTCTAATATTAATCTCTTCCGTAAAGGTTCTGAGAAATTCTTTCTATATATTAATGGAACGTTCGCCGGTTGACGTGAACGAGGTACGACAGCAGTTAAACGGAGTATTTGATAGTATAGACGATATACATGTGTGGAATTTGTGCGAACATATAGTAGTAGCTACCTTACACGTAAAGGAGAAACCTGACCTGACTCTGAGCGAGTTAGACAATAAGAGGGCCCTAGCGGAGGAGATACTAAAGAGGAGGTTTAATGTTACCCATGTTACAATACAGTTTGAAAGCTCTAAAACGCATGACCATAATTTTTAAAAATCTTGTAACAAAAAATTAAATAACTAGTAGACATGATTGTTGATAATGCCGTTTAAGGTCCTTTTAGTAGACTTTGACAACACTTTATTTAACACAGACCCTTGTGTAGAGCAAGCTTCCTTAGAACTCTGGGGAGAAAGGCTGAGCGGAGAAGAAATAAGGAAATCTAAGAGAAATGGAAAAAGCGCAGTATATTCATTAGCCTATACCAAGTACCATTATTTAGCTAAACCAAACTTACCTCTAATAGAGTACCTAAAAGAGAGGATAAAACAAGGAGATAAGGTCTTCGTCCTTACTGCAAGGCATTGCTCGGTAAGGAATTATGTCGACATGTCTCTTCTGTCTCACGGGCTTATCGTGAACGGCGTCATCTGTAGGACAGACGATGAGATGAAAATGAGAGACGAGGAGTGGAAAGCGCAAATGATTTCAGTATTTAAAGGTGAAATAGAGGTCTATGACGATAAGGAAGAAAATCTAAAATATTTCCTTGATTTAAGGATAGGTGCTAAGTTATTTCTAGTAAAAGCCTCAGAAATAATACCCTACCTTAATAAAGTGAACTCTACCTCATAGCTTACCGTTTCATTGGGTGATATGACTTTAAGGCCTAGCCCGTTATGATATGCGTCAGGGGCTCCGCTCATAGGTTCTACAGCTACAGCACCTTGCACTGTGTATAATTGTATATAGTCCAAGTTTTTCTTCCTAATCCTAATGGTAGAGTAGCTTGATGAAAGGGTTATATTTTCTTCCGGTAGATAAAAGCAGTCATCATATTGCTTATTTATGATCTCATCGTCTTGCATTTCACCCGTAGGGATCTTATCCTGGCTTATGCACTTCCTTGCCTTATTCGGCATTAAGCTCCATTCCCCCTTTACTATAAAATAGGGGTGAAAACCGACAGTTAGAGGTGCGTCGGATTTTCCTATATTTGTTATCCCAAGGTTTACTAGAAACGAATGCGAGTTTATTTTATACTCCACCACTATTTGTAAGATAGTAGGATACCCTTCGGAGTTTAAGACCAGTGATAGCTCAACTTCATTTTCCCTAACCCTCTTTACATCCCATACCTTGTCCATTACTAACCCGTGAATCGCATTTCCTTCACTGTTTAATGGGAGGGAGTATTCCTTGCCCTTCCAAACGTATTTCCCACCTTTCACTCTGTTGGCATAAGGTATCAGTAATGCCATCCCGCCCCTTGTTTGCCTCTCTTTACCCTCTAACAAGACGGGTTTCCCGTTTAATGTCAGGTGGTATAGGTATGCTCCCTTTTCTAGGATTATAGCCCTAGACGAATCATTTAGTATTTCCACAAAATCATCACTATTAGTTTAAAAAATTCTTAACTTAAAATAGTTGATGCATACCCGCCTACAAAACCGTTGATTACGTTAAAGGCTATAATCAGCCCTATGTAAGTCTGGGGATAAGGTACATGAAACGCATAAGGTAAAATTGAAAATATGAGATAGCCTACTCCTACATAAATCCCTAGCCTCCTTATTCCTCCTAGCTCTTCTCGGATTACTTTAGATCTGACTGGAGTTACGAATGCTATGATACCCGCTAGCATTATTATCTGTATTATTCCGAGGGCTGGGGATTGAAAAATCGAAATTATGGGAGAGATAGATATATCTGTGGGCGGGTAAAATAACTTCACGATACCCGCTAAAATAGCCATAACTATTGTTATTACGAACGAGAACCCTATCCCAGTCAGTACATTCCAGCCTAATTCTCTACTGTTGATCATCTCTAGTCCCAGACGTCTTTACATCTCCGAAAATCTGTTTTATAGCTGTCTGGAGAGCTGGAGACGAACTGGTAACAATTCCCCCGCTCCCCGTACCCGGTGCTTGTCCAGGATTGCCACCGGTCATTATTCCAGTCATATAAGGTGACCCGCCACTTACGACAATTGTAGATAGGTCTGGGAAATAGGGGATCCCTAAGGCCATGTTCACACTAGCGGGGTCGCTCTTCTCGGCTAATATCCTTGCTAGCCCTAACCTCACTGCGTCATATATTTCGATCCCTAGATCTCTGAGCTGTAATATCCTTCTCAGCTCAGGGTCTTGTGGGATAAGTTTTATCATTCTTACAGAAATTAGTTCAATCCCTATTTCTGATAAAAATGTTTTCAACCCAGCTGTTACTGCGGTGGTTATATCTCCAAATTTCTTAAATACATCTATTAGTTTTACGTGGTTTAAGACTTGGCTTACTTCTTGGTCTACTATAGGTGATATATAAGCTGCTAGGTCAGCATCTCTGAAAAACTGCCCTCCAAACTGGACATTAGTGGCTAAGAGAGACGGGTTTTGGACCCTAAAGTACACTGCGACTTCATATTCCAGTGGGACTAGATCGTCAGTTTGGCTTACTCCTGCAAGCCTTACTTCATGCCTCGTTGTAGACACGTAAAATATTACAGTATCGAAGGGGAGTTGGTTATATTTAAATCTTGATAGAAATGCAGATAAAGGGTTAGCAGGGGACTGTATATTATGGCTCCCGGGCGGGAGTTCGGCAGCTATCTGTCCTTGGATTACTACTACGCATCTTTCTGTCGGTTGAACAATTATTATAGATTTAGATGTTATATTTTCTTTGGGATACCTAAAAATTATTACATCTTGTCCCATCGCAGAGCTTCCGTTGTCCAACTCTGTCGAAACCACTTGACCTCTAATTGTGAATGACATTTTATTTCGTCAAATTATTGTTTTATTCGTTCTGGATAAAAAACTTTATTCAACACACTAGACAATTTTAACCTAAAGAAATTACGTTAGTCTGCTTTACCAATTAATGAGAGTAATTTATAAACCAGGTTGTTAACCATGACGAGAGGAAGGTCTATTTCCTTTCCCCATTTTTTCTTAAATGCAAATATGTTATCCCACTTCTTATTTTTACCAGGCTGTACTCCTCCTAAGTCTAGTATATAATTTTTATCTCTAAAGTAATTAATTTGATCGTTCAGAAGCAAGTAATTAGCCCCTAATTCTCTTCCCTCGTTCGACGACCCGGCATCAGTATAATACCCTATTTTACTTTCCTCATCATGTATAATAAAAACCCCTGAAATTACTTTATCGTCCAAGTATGCAAAAGTAGCTCTTAACATACCTTTTTCGTGAAGATAGTTATAGAACTTATATCCACTTTCAAATTCGGTTTTTTCTTTAGTTTCAAGGGTATTAAGATAACAGTTATTATAGTATTCCTTATAGGTCTCATAGTTAAATGTGTCTGATACTTTAACTCCTTTTTTCTTTGCTATATTGACGTACCTTTTAGTTGAATAACTCTCTTTCCACTCTTTGTCTACAATTATATACTTAAATTCGCGTTTAGGCATTCCTTTAAACGCTTCTAATTTTACCTCCTTTCTAGTGGGGACGTGAAGTAAAGATATTAGCTCCATTTTCTTTTTTACAATTTGTAAAAATTTTGCTATGGTTTGTTCGTAATCCTTAGAAGTTACTATCGGCAATATTGCTGTAGAGATTTTTATGAAATATCTTTCTCTGGTGTTAAAGTAAGTGTAGGAATCATCATCTATCATCATAAATCTTACACGCCTTATGTTCTGTCTTGCATAAATCTGATACGGATTGAGCAAAGGGTGCTTATACATAGAATTTTTATATATATCATATAGCTGATCTAGGTCTTGTTCCGAAACTATCTCTTGCATTTTTCAAAATATCTTATAAGATTTAGCTTAAAACATAAACTATCAAAGTCCAAAAAGTATGTGCTGTGCGCCATTCATATTACTCTTCTATGAGTTAAGTAAATTTTTTATTCATAGTTAGTTTCCAAATTGTTGAAATGGAGGTCAAGCCTGTAGTTAAGAGGCCTAATTACCACTTCGAATATAAATATAATAGAAAAGAAACCAAAGAAGGTAGAGGTTTTAGTATAGGAGAAATTAAAGAAGCTAAGATAGATTTTCAGCGAGCTAAGAAGCTAGGCATAAGGATAGACAAGCGAAGGAAAAGCGTGCACCGTGAGAACGTAGAAGCTGTTTTGAAGTATATGGAAGAACTAAAAGGACAAAAAGAAGGTGGAAAAGAAGAAAAGAAATAGAAAAAAGTTTAACAACTAATCTACATTTATTCCATACTCTTCAATAACTCTTCTATCTGGCCCACTTTTTTCTTATAATTTTGTACCTCATTTTCAAGGGACTTTATTTTATCTTCATACTCCTTGCACATTTTCCTGATTTTATCTTCATTATAATATCTCATTATCCTTAGGTTGGAGAAGACTAGCTTCTTGTTTTGGTCATCGTATTCGGCATCCACTACTATTTTTATAACGTCCAGCTTGTCTAATTTCATCTCATTTACAATCTTCTCGTAAAGCTCCTTATTCAACTCCGAGACATCCCTTATTATAATGTCTTTTGGGACCATTCTACTGAAGGCAACGAGCGCGACTCTCCTCAATTTATCTGCATATCTAGCGGCAATGATCAATCCCGTACTTAATTCCATCTTATTCTTACCTATAGCCGTAGCTCTGGCGGTTAACTGTTCGTATTCCTCTGCTCTCTCTAAGTCACGTGAGTACTCCTCAGCCATAATTATAATTATATTTTTAGGGAATTAAAGACTTACGTTATATTCAACAAAGAATTTATATTACACTTAAATTTATGCAAGACTAATCACGGTTACATTTTGCCTTAACGTAATAGATTATTCTCGATGTCAACGCACAGCGTAATTTACCCTCAACTTTTAGTTACTTTTAATCCCGTTAGGGCATACCTCCCACGGTTATAAACCTAGGTCTGTTAGAAGCGTCAGGGTGTGGTCACCTTAAGGGATCATACACAGCCCTCAACCCATTAAGGCTAGTCGAGGGAAACGCTCGTATAAACAATACCTTAGTCTGATGATATCGGGAAGCAGTTAGAATATTTGTGTTATGCAGAAATGCTGGAGTGTGAGTTTAGAGCGTGATGTTCAAAGTGCGGAACAGATTGAAATATTAAACTAACGAGGTGTATTATCCTCTACCAATATCTCCAAAGAAATGTGAACAACTTAAGGAAAATCTCTCGGTACAAGGGCACATCATTTTATTTTCATTTTTTATTATTTTCCTAGTCCTTTTCTTATTTTTTTGAAAAATTATTTTCCCTAACTTTCCCTTACCTTAATAATAACGATGATAAAAGCTATGAACGACATTATTGCGGCGAAAATGTAAGCATAGGAGTAGCTAATTTGATATAAGAACCCCATAAGTGAGTTCCCAACTAACAACCCTATGCTCCTCCCGAAAGATAGTGCCCCCATACTAGACCCCGTACCTTGAGGACTTAACTTAGACATTATTGTAGGTTCAAACGTTTCCGTTGACGCTACTGCTATCCCCATCAGTGCAGAGAGAAGGTAAATAAACAGCAGTCCGTGAGACGACAAGATTGCGAAACCCAATGTGGCTATACTTGCTAGGAGGTAACCTAGGAAAGCTAACCCTTTATAACTCTGTAATTTAGCCTTTCCAAACACGTACCCGAACAGGGATGAAAAGCCTAAGAACACACCGTAGGTAATTGTAGCTAGGTAAGTCTTATGCGATACCCCGTAGGCCGTGAGTATGGGAAAACCGAAGCTGTACTGGCTAAACCCGAAGAACATGGTGGACACGACAAGGAATAATGCCGTTTTTCCGGGCCTTTTCGGGATCCCCTTTTTTCCAGCCTTTACTAGGTAAAGCAGCATTGTAGACACTGTCAGGGGTATCAAGGTAAAAAGTAAAATATACCCTATCCAAATGTTAAAATATAGGGCTAAAGTTAAGTAAGTAACGGCTAGCATTGCTCCTCCTATATCTAAAGCATGCAATATACCGTAAGCTTCTTTCCTTTCTTCATCTGATGTGACTTCCGCTAGCATTGCCCTCCTTGCTGGAGTCCTGAAATTTCTAGACCACCACCCCGCTACAAATAGGATTACTGCTTCTAAATAGTTCTGCGCGAGTCCCGTAAAGGATAGGATAATAATTAACGCGTTCCCCGTAACAGCTACTATTTTACTCCCTACTCTGTCTGCCATATATCCACCTAATAGGGATATTAGGCTTCCTCCCCCGTAGTTTAGTGCCTCGGTTATCCCGTAGATGAATACCGGTGCGTGAAAAAATACGACGAGGAGTATTGGTAAGGAGCCTACAGCAGCTTGGTAACCTAAGTCGGCAAAGAAAGCTGAAAACGATATTTTGAGCACTTCTTCCTTATTTCTCAAAGGCATACTACAATATTTAGTATATAATATAAAAATTAATCACGAGGTTTTCTTAGTCAAGTGTGCTTGGTTAGGTACTAAAGGGCAAGTCCCTGCTCTCCCGTCCCGTAAATAAATCTGCTTTACACTAGTAATGTTTCCCTTTATAAACTGACAAGGTATAGTTTTGAGCAGGGACGGGTAACTTACTTATACTACCTTAGTATTAGCTGAATAGTAGTGATGATATCAGTAGTGGTAACAGCACATGATAGAAAGAAATTTTTAATGGACGCTGTAAATTCGGTTTTAAATCAGACTTTACCTAGAGAGGAGTATGAGGTTATTGTTGTAAAAAATTTCACGGATTACGACGGATATTTAGAAAAAAACGGGATAAGGAGTATATACACAGATAAGAAGCCTACGGGAGAAAAGATCGCCATCGGTATTGAAGAGAGTAAAGGGGACGTAATCTGTTTTCTCGATGACGATGACATGTTTACAAAAGACAAACTAGAGAACGTGAAGAGTGAATTTAACAATAATGATCTAGTTTTTTACAATAATTCAAAGATTTTCATAGATGAAGACGGGAATGAAATAAAAAAGGAAGATTCAACAAGGATAGAATTAAGTAATAGAAAAAATGTGAGAAAATTTCTAGCCAAGCTTTCTTATAACTTGAGTTCGGAATGTATTCGGAAAGAGGCAGTAGATTTAGAAAAGTTAAGATATATAGGTTACTCAATCGATGTAGTAATGCCGTATTTTGCATTGAATTATGGTGGGAAATTAATTAAAGATTCTAAGAGGCTCACATTTTTTAGGACACATAGCGGAAATTTCTTTGCTTACTCTGGTAAAATTCAATTAAATGAATTCATAGATAAAAATGCTAAAAGCTATGAGTTTGGGGTGGTTATTTCCGAAAGGATTAAGGACGTATTTAAAGGTACATATGCGGAGAAGTTAGCGTTAGCGGAATACTTATCCGACTTATTTTACTACACTGTCTACAGCTCAACATCATTTAACAACAGGATCAAGAGCGTGAAAATAGCTTTATCATATTTTATGAATACTAGGGACCAGTCAGGGGTAAAATTAGTCGTTGCATCTCTCCTGTTCTTAGTCTCTCCTAAGAGGCTCTACTCTACACTGTACAATCGCTATTTAAAGAAAGTCTCATGATCAACTATAAACCTCCTTATAAACGAAGACGAAAACCACCTTACTTGGCTTTTATACTCGTTTAGCGCTTTTTTCTTAATTTCTAAATAGTCTGAGATATCTATTATTTCTGTTTCTCGCCTAAAGAAAAAGCTCTTTACGTACTTTAAGGGTATAGAAGGATCTCTAGCCTTTAGTCTGGGCTTCCAAATAAGGAATGACCTCCCGAACCTTTCCCTTTCACCGAGCCTGGATTTTATTATACTTTCTACAATTTTGCCCGTTGCTTCGTGGTCACTGTGGGCGTCTATAGGTACAGTATAATAGATCAGGTCTGGTTTTAGTTGCTCTATGACGTTTGTCAGTTTAATCTTGGCTTCTTTCACATTTTTCTTTAGTTTACCGTCTTCAAAATCTAGGAATAGTATTTTATCCTTGTCCACGCCTAAAATACTAAGTGCGATAACAGCTTCCTTTTTCCTCGTTTCTATTAACGCCTTACTACCTCTTTCTTCAGGTAGAGGTGAGCCGTATCTACCGTCTGTCATAAATACGACGTATACATCTTCGCCCTTGTCACTCTTCATCCTAATTAACCCACCGCATCCTAAAGTCTCGTCGTCCGGGTGAGGAGCTACTATTAAGTACCTCAATACAGTTATAAATTATTCCGCTTCATTTTAAAAAATCGCTTATTATGTTAAAGGGTAGATATATTTATATTGCCCAAAATAGTAGATTATCTCAAAAGTTATGTTTACAGATAAAAACCCATTAAATATATCTGAAAATCCACTGCCATCATCTAATGCAGAACCGCAGGTAAAAATATCAGGGCGGTTGGATAAAAAGACTGGAATACTAGAACTAGACATAGTTTCAGTTTCAACTTGTATTATCCAAAATGTAGTTGTAACCGATGGGAATGCTACCGCTTATGTGTCTAACCTCAATTCAAAGGTGATTAATACAGGTACTAATAAAATAACAGGCAAGGTATATTTAGTGTTTAATAACCCCCAATGCACCGTTCAAATCTATACGGATAAGGGAGTCTTTATGGGGACGGTTCAGGTAATACTATCAAAGAAGTAGTAAACAGTGTTTTATACCTCGTTTATTCTCCAGTGAAAGTTATTAAACTGGTTTCCCTAAGCGTTACTATCTTTATGCACTCTCGAGAGGCCTCATTAATATAACAGCATTAATTTATAAAAGAAAAGTAAGCTATACTTTAGGTTAAGTCTGATGTTAGACATTAAGTTTACCTAAATTTTTCATAAAATTCCTCTTAAAACAGAGCTATATGTATCAACTACAGATATATTTATATCCTCAAAGGTATACCTTTTATCGAAAGTCATGCTTAGAGATAAAGACCCATTAAATATATCTAATAATTCCAGAGCACCGTCTAATACTGGCCCTCAATTAAGTATTTCAGGGCACGTGTCCAAAAGGACAGGTCAAGTAGAGCTGAACACCACTTCGACACTTATGCTCGTGATACAGAATATAAGCCTGAGCAACGGGAGCATGAGTGCTTTTGTGTCTAACCTTAACTCTAAACTGATAAACACAAGTTCTAATAAGATAAAAGGCAAAGTGTATGTGAAGTTCAATAACCCTAAGTGTTTTGTGCAACTTTACACTGATAAAGGGGTCTTCTCAGAAGTAATAGATAACAAATAGGCTAAAAGAGCTAAAGAGAGCAAGTCTTTTTCTTCTAGGCTAAGGCATTATAATTTTGCACTTATTAGACTTAGGTAGAGTATGTATATATATATATTACGTACTTTTCATACTTTATTATATCTCTCCTTCGAATATAAAGGCCTTAATAGACTCCTTGTTTTTTACACCCCTTGCCATCCCCTTAGTGTTAAAATAGGCTGCAACATAGCCCCTAAAGTCTAGACCTATCATGCCAATGTTATCGGGGCCGAAGCGGTTAGTGACCTTATTTATTACTCCCATTATTGCGTCATCGATACTAAGTCCCATTGAGACTAAAATATCCACCTCTTTAGCGGGTAATACCTTCAGTATGACCTCTCCTATACCCGTAGATGATACGGCAACTTTTTCGGTAGCGTAAAACCCAGCACCGGGTATAGGTGAGTCTCCTACTCTTCCGGGAAGCTTCCCCGCAATACCTCCAGTGCTCGTGCCGGCTACTAGGTTTCCGTCTGCGTCTAAAGCCACGGCCCCTACAGTATCCCCAGAATTTATACCCCCTGCTATCTCTTCGAGAGTCCGGTCTCCCTTATCCCCTACTATTAACACGTGTTTTGTGTATTTCATAACTTTTAGGGCTTCTCTTATCGGGTTCTTCCTCCTTGTGGAAGCCACTGCACCTACTGACATGCTATTTCCATGCATTAGTCCCGCGTCCATCTCTACCTCCCCCTTAGAATTTTTAACACTTCCGACTCCTGCGTCAAAAACTCCCGAGTCCTCCATATATGCTATAGCTTCTACAACTGCTTCTATCGCAGAACCGTTAACAAACTGTTCATACCCTCTTTCCAACGCATTTTTTATTTCAGTTAACGCTCTTTCGCTGTCTCTCTTATACCAATCACCCGCTCCTCCATGTACAGCGATAACAGGCTTATTATATCTCACGTTAGGTCATTAAAGTAATCTCTTATCTCACTTTAAGGCTTACGGTGAGGGTTTTCTCCTACTCTTTAGGAAGCCGACTACCGTTAGTATAATACCTATTATAAATAGCGCAATCGAACCTAGGAAGAGCACTCCTATCTCCGTTGCTTGGGCAAGTCCAGTTATGGTCTCAACGTATGATACGCTTACACTGTAGGGGTTAGGGTTATAGAAAGTAACGTAACCTGAGGTAGAATTAATATTTTCTATTGTGACTACCTGTTTTCCTGAGACATTATTTACCGCAGAAGTAGAGGGCAAATTTTCTATTTTTATCGGTCCGGAAGAGTTATAAGTTATCACAACTATTGAACTTGCTGGGTACGATAAGTTAGCAGTCCCGCTCGGTTTAAGTTGTACAGCCCCACTCATTGTCGGCTTAATTAAAGTAGGGGCTATTGTAGAGTCTGCTACAAATAAAATTATACCCACGACAACTAGCACGATCCCAATAAGAGTTATCTTGTTCATGCTTAATTTTCTATTAAGACCTAGACAATAAAAAATCCTTTCATAACTCTAAGTTGTTTACTCCGTAATAGTTTATCCGTAGGGCTGTTGCTGCTGTGGGCTTTGCTTCATAGGTGCTGCAGCTATGTAGTCGTCGATCTTAAGTAATGCCGTGACTGCTTCTACTGAACTCTTTAAGACGCTCTCCTTCACTACTAAGGGGTCAATGACATTTATTTTGGTCATGTCTTCTTCAATTCTACCCTTTTCCACGTCAACGCCGGCAAATTTGTGCCCCTTAGCATGTAAGTTCCTCAGTTGGACCATTGTTTCAATCTCGTCCATCCCAGCTGTACCTGCTAAAGTCGTAGCTATCTCCTCTAACGCGTCGGCAAATGACTCAATTGCTAGTTGTTCTTTTCCCCCTACTTTCTTAGCTTCCTCTCTCAGCCTCATTGCCAGTTCGACTTCATAAGCTCCTCCTCCGCCCACTATGTATGGGTAGTTTAGCACGTTTTTAATTGCGTTAATCGAGTCTTGGAAACTCCTCTCTACTTCGTCCATTACTATTTCGCTTGATCCTCTGACAAGCACAGTTACGGCTTTGGCGTCTTTAGCCCCCTCTATAAATATAGCCTTAGAATTTCCTATTTTTTTCTCTTCTACTACTTCTGCATACCCTAAGTCTTCTGGGGTTGCGTCTTTCATGGACGAAATTATTCTAGCTCCGGTTGCTTTCGCTAACTTCTCTATATCACTCCTACTCACGTTTTTAATGCCCATTATCCCTTTCTTGGCAAGGAAGTACAGTGCTATATCGTCCATTCCCTTCTGTCCTATAATCACTTTTGCACCTAATTTCTCAATTGAGTCTACAAGCGATTTCACGTACTTCGTTTGTTCTTCTAATGCTTCTCTAATTTGTTCCGGGTCTGTAAAGCTCATTTTAGCTGATATTTCTGGTTTCTCTACCTCTAACGCGAAGTCTATTATTGCTATCTTAGCCTTTTCTACTCTCCTTGGCATACCTTCATGTGCTACCTCTTTATCAAGTACGAACCCCTTGACTAACTCTGTCTCTTCTGCACTTTCTCCTTTTTTCTTTACGAACTTAATATTTGACGTATCTATTACGTATTGGTCTCCTGCTTTTTCCGCTATACTCAGGACGGCATCTATTGATATATTAATTATCCTATTCATGGCAGACGAAGATGAAAAGAACTTACTGCTAAGTGAAGTATAAGCTATCTGCGTGAGTATTTTCCTATCATTAGGGTCTACCTTAAGAGCAAATTTCTTGCCGAGGTCTAGCGAAAGTTCTAATGCCTTTTTATACCCGTCTATTATCGTAACTGGGTGGATTTTTTGGTCTAGGAGTTTTTCAGCTTGCTCCGCTAGGAACCCGCTTAGGACTACTGCTGAAGTAGTGCCATCACCTACTTGTGTATCTTGAGCTTTAGCCGCTTCCACTATTATTTTAGCTGCCGGATGCTGTACGTCCATTTCTTTTACTATTGTCACACCGTCGTTTGTTACCGTAACATCGGATTCTCCGCTTATTAGCATTTTGTCCATTCCTCTAGGCCCTAAGCTCGACTTAAGCATTTCAGCCAATGTCCTTACAGCTAGTATATTTGACCTTATTATTTCTGTACCGCCCTCTCTATGAGTTCCTTCTTTAAATAATGCGGTCATGGGTTTAAGTTTTGTTTTGGTTATATTTAAACGAAGATGAATAAAGCGTAAGCAAACAGAGGTTAACGAGAAGTACTCTAAGTAAAATCCTAACGCTTGGTGTAATTTGCTTAATAAACACATGGTGTTAACACACTTTTATTTTAGAACTGTAGAGTTTCAAACTCACAATGTAAAAATAGAGCATAAGTACCTTGATAAGTATTAGGTCTTAATACTTGACTTTTGTCGCTTTCCAATAAACGCCTAAACGAGTTTTTCCTACTTATTCAAGCTTTCTAAGGGAAAAAAGAGCTGAGAACTTTTAACTTTAGTAGACACATGTACAAGTAGTGAAGACTCTCTGCGGAACTGAAATAATGATGAATGAATCTGGGCCTGATTTAGTCAAACTCCGCTTGTATCTTTTTCTTTCCCTCAAGGATTTTTAGAGGGAATGGCGGTTTTTCAACTTCCTCGATATTTATCCCCATCCTCTTGAGGTCTGATACTGCCTTTGAAATGTCGTCTTCATGCGTAGCGTACTTAATTCGCTCGGTAATTTGAATTAGAGACCCGTTATTACTTTTGAATTTTTCCGCGCTTATGGATGTCCATGTATTTCCTTGTTTATACACAAAAACCACATCTTGTAAATAACCTGGAATCACGTGACTTACTCCAGCGAAGTAATAGTCCCCGTACTTATATACTCTGACCATTAATGATAAAAGAGTAGAGATGATAAAAACGTTTTTCGTTAAACTAAAAACCTCAATACTCTTTGCTATGATAAATGAACTGCAAGCCTCGCCTCTTTGAGACGGGATAAAGTTTTCATCCTTAGCTTAAAACTACGCTAATGATAAAGTGTAGGGCTGAATCATTTTCACGCTAATAGAAACCCTTTTTGTATCTGTTTATGTTAGGTTTCTATAGTGAGGATGACACCTCACTCAATGTTGGCTATGCCCGAAAGGGTGACCGCGGAAATGTGAGCCCCGTGCTGTCGAGCTCGAAGGAGCCCATGACCCGCTACAGTTGGGGTGGTCAAGGGCTAAGTCCCCACACTTGGTCATGATTGAAGATGAATAGTCGAAATGAAAGTGCAGGGACAAACGGGAAGCGGATTGAGGTGGGTACCGGAGGTAAGTGTCCGCGCACAAAACTGCATGATCCCAGTCCCGGGGGATTGGAGGCTCAGAGGAGACTTTAGTATTTTTCATAGCTTTTAACTATTCTTAACTACTTCTCGATATCACCATATCAAGGTTAATGTTTATATAGGGGGGCAGAGATGGTTTAAACCCTCTTTGATTGGCTTTTGACTCCCTCTATTATCCAAAAATGTTTAATTGCTTTAGCATTAATTATTCTATATTTTATAGAGAGTGTTTTAAGTGCGTCAACCGGGTCTATATGAAATGGGACTATTGTATATCCTTTTCCTCCCGTTTTAGTTACTCTAAAAGCCTCTCTAACTAGGTCATAATCCATTACTTCGGAGATAACCACGTTATCAAAAGCTTCATCCCTAAAAGGTAACGGGTATATTGCCCTGACCTCTTCATCTGTCCTAATAATAGTTTCTGCCCCGCTTACAGTGATTAGGTCTTGGAGTAACGGGGAGCCTATTAACAAACTTCTTCCTCTCAGCTGAAATCCTATTGGTTCCTTTGTATTAGACGAGTTAAAAAAAGAACTGTCCCTGATTATTAAAGGCGATAAGAGGGATAGTAGCGAAAACTCGCCATCAAGCAAATTAGGGCAAAAAATTAAATCGTATGTATTCTGGGAAATTAAGGAGATTTTTCCGTATGAAAGCGACACGTTTTCTCTTCTAATTTTTAATGTACTATTTTTCTCTATCTCTTCTATTATTAGTTCATTTATTTCCTTTAAACTCCTCGCCGACGTAGGTAATAGCTTTGCTATTTTCATTGGTAAATATTTCTCGGTAGAAGTTTTTTAAGTTAAGGAGACACGTCATGCATTACTTTTGATATATCAGTTATGGCAAACATCCCTACTATATTCCCTGCTTTGTCCCTTACTGGCAGATGCCTTATCTTATTCTTGGTCATAATGTCTATCGCAGCAAAAGGATCTGCGTCTTCATCTACGGTAATTAGGTTCCCCAGAGTTGACGCCAACCTAACTTCATCGTTTGGACTTAAACCCATGGATAGTGCTTTGACCGCGTCTCTGTCTGTGAATATCCCTTTCGGTTCCCCACCTTCAGTAACTATTACAGACCCCACACCTTTTTCTATCATTAATTTACAGACCTCTTGAATAGACGTGTTTGCCTCTACTTGAAATACTGGTGTTGACATATAATTCTTTACAGTTTTCATAATTTACTTATTACTTCTCTCCCTAAATAAGCTTACTTTTTGATCCTCAGTAAATTAAGTAAAATAAAATGTTAATGAATAAATGCATATACCATTACAGTTTATACTGTGATGCCCAAGTACAAGTCCAAGGTCAGGGATTAAGAAGCACTTAATTTATTCTATATCATACGGATATATAAAAACTTTAAAGTTATATTATTTAAATTCTAAATTTAATATTGGTACACATAATAATGACTTATTCTTTTTCCCAATATGCCTTAAGTTTAACTTCTTTTGGATCTCCGTGTTCTAATATGTCTTTAATTACAGCCCTATAATAATTCTCTTCTTGTACTCCCCTTATTAACCAAGTATCGTTTACAAGGATTGCTGGTACTCCCCTTATCCCCATCGCTTTTGCTTCTTCTTCATCTTCTATTACGGCTAATTTAGTCTTCTTTGACTTTATGTCCTGTTTAAACTTACTTATATCTAACCCTATCTCTTCAGCTATCGAGACGAGGACTTTTTCATCTGTTATATCCTCTCCCTCGAGGAAGAACTTGTCTTGTGCCCTATCGAAGAACTCCCAGTGCCCTTCATCACCTTTTTGAAATTCAGCGGCCTTACAAGCCATTAAAGGTGGGATAGACCAAACATACTTTATTTTGCCTTTTCCTATTACTTTTTCAGGGTCATAATCTGGCATATACCTCTTTAAAATCGAGAATTCATTAAGGAAAACTTGCTTTGCGTCTTCCTCTGTAGGTGCTATTGCCATTAGGTCCTCTAGTGACGAAATAATTGCGAAAGCTTTATGCTTGACAACGACTTCTCCTTTAAATTCACTAACTACTTTCTTTAGCCTTTTAGATGTCATATAGCAGAACGGACAAATTACGTCATGGAAGAATGTTAACTTAATCATAGGTGTTAAAAAGATGTGATAATTTTAAAAACCATCTACTATTGTTTTCTCATAGTCCTTGTTACTTCCGATAGGTCTGACTTCTTATCTCCAGTAAGTTTTCTCGTCTCCTCTATCAAGTCTTCTCTTCTGGTTTGCTCAGCAGCAGTTAGGAGTTCTTGCGCGATCTGTGTAGCTTCCTTGTTGTTCCCGACCATAAGTGCGTTACCGTATTGTTTTAATAAGTTGAAATACCTTACCTCAGCTACTACGCTCTGGTTTATACTCTGTTGGACCATAGCATAACTTGCCCTCTGTAAGTATAACGGCTCATTTATTTGTACTATCCCCCCTCTGGCAGGGTCATAATAGCTCCCCGTCACGTTAAGCACTACGGGTTGGTTACCCGGTGGGACGTTACCTACAGCGTAGACTGTCACAGCTTTATCTACAATAGGGATATTCACCGGCATTTCGTAGTTTAGGACTTCAAACCCCGGAGGTACGTTCAGTACTAAATTATAACCAGCCACATCGGATACTTTTTGTTGGGCAAATAGTACTGGGAGCTGAGAAGGATCCAGTATGTGGTAGTAAACACCAGAACCTTTGTCTGCCAGCCTTTTCATTATCGCCTCGTTATAATCATTTCCTATCCCTATCGATATTATTTGGACGTGCGGTGGGACTTGGATCGGCTCATAATCGCTTAGGTTCCTTTTATCAGTAGGTTTACCGTCAGAGAGTATTATCAACTTTACGGGTGTAGAGTAACCCCTCACCATCTCTAGGGCTTTGTTTATTGCCTTGTGGAAATTAGTTGTATACCCCTTCTTGACCTCTGGCGGTATATTTATCGGCATACCAGTCTGTCCTTCATATAATTTTTCTAAATCGTTAGAGAAAAGGTATATCGACAAATAATTACCAGGTGGGATCTCATTAGCTAACTTGTTGGCAGCAGCTATTGCTGTTTGCATTTTGTTCTCCTTTCTCATAGACGGGCTGTTATCTATTAGAATAACGTAATGTATACCGGTAAATCTTACAAAGGATTCAGGGACTATCCTTATTATTAAGTCGACTTCTGTGGGTTTTTCTAAAGCAACGTAATTTGTAGAGCTCTTAATCTTTAGACTTATTGTCATAACTGAATATGATATTACGTGAGTAAAACTATAAATACTTTTATACAAAATACATTATACATGCCGTGGAAATGTCCCGTATGTGGATATGAAAACACTGACGACTCTTTGTTTTGTATAAAGTGCGGTACTCAAAAGCCAAGCGATCAAACTGTTCAAGCAGCTACGCCACCACAAATGCCTGTACAGACTCCACCACCAACACCAGTTTCACCACCTCCTACAGATCAAAATGTTCAACCTCCTCCTGCTCCAATGGCTCCTCCACCTACACCTCAACCTTCCACTCCCCCTATGGATCAATCAGCATCTCCAGTCCCTCCGTCTCCAATTCCTCAACCTCCTACTCCTGCTCAACAAGTTATTACCCAACCACCACCTCAAGTTCCCCCTCAACCAATGGCTACAGGTGCTAAGTACTATATCTTATTCATTAATACTCCGTATGCAGGCCTAATTAACCAGAAAGTACCGCTGTCTTTCGACATATTCCCGTCAATATCGGTCGGGAGGAGTCCTGAAAACGTAATAATCGTGCCCGACCCAGAGATATCAAGAAGACATGCAGTAATCTCTTTGGAGAATGGAGACCTATACATAGAGGACCTAAACAGTACTAACGGTACATATGTCTATGATGGTAAAATATTCCAACCAGTGAAAGGTAAACAAAAGGTCGAGCCTAACTCAATAATAAAATTAGGAAATCAGACCATGATTAAGATAATTAAGGAATGAAAGGTAAGCGGTGTTTTTATGACGATTTCTACACGAGTAGAAGTTAGCCATAAGTATTCTTTTAACTCTCAAGTTAGAGCTGTATTTAGGATAATAATAGTCCCCGAAAGAGTATCTACGGCTACAGGTTTTCATTACATTATACTCTTAGATACTTCAGGCTCAATGTATGGTGTAAAAATTGACACTGCAAAGAACGGCGCTATTGAACTCTTGAACAGGATCCCTAGGGGCAATAAGATTACGTTTATAACTTTCTCCAGCCAAGTAAATGTCCTCAGTGAATTTGCCGATGCACCATCACTAATTCCTCAAATACAGTCTGTAAACGCTGGGGGACAAACGGTTTTATATTCAGCACTTAGTAAGGCAATAGAGATAGCTAGAAAACACGAGACACCGGGCTACATAATCTTGTTAACAGACGGTCAGCCAACAGATGTTACGGATATCACCCCTTATGACCGATTACCATTACCGGGTGGATTTAAGGTCATAGCTTTTGGCATTGGTGATGACTATAACGAACAGCTGCTTAAAACCCTAGCCGATAAGAGCGGGGGAATCCTTAACCACATTAACGATCCGATGGAAGTTGCGAATGCACTTCCTCAGGCTGCTGTAACCGAGATTGGGGCTAAAAACGTAATAGTAGATATAGTCTCCGAATCTCCAGTAAAGCTACTCAATTACCCTGGGCCTCCAGTAAAGTTAGGGGCAATTGAGGGAGTCGTGAGGATTTTGGGAGAAGTAAATATACCGCCAAACTATAGTGGAAACCTAATGACGGTAAAAGTAAATTATGAAGACCCAGCTACCAGTAGACCCGACTCGCAAGTAAGCGTTATCCAGGTAACCCCAGCTAGGGATACCCAGACGTTCCTTAGCGGGATAAATAATGACCTGCTGAGCGAATACCAGTATTATGCTCTAATGAACAAACTGTCCAGTGACTTAAGCGCTAATAAGCTGACCGAAGCTACTAGGACACTACAGCAGATGCAGCAGCTAGCTCAACAGACCAGAAAGATAGAGCTAATGGAGACTACCAGAAGACTACAACAAAGCCTTGAGACAACTAGAAGATTGGGAGATTCTGAACAGACAAAGAAATTATCAAAAGAAGTCTCTAGCGAAGTCACAAAAAAACTAAGGTCATAGAGTAGGTTTTTTTAGTATAAAACTTTTATATTACGAGTTCTAATAGTAGGAATAGATTAGTATGCCCGTAGAAGATGTAGTAAAAGTGTCGAGGAATTTTCAGGTAACAATTCCCTCAAGGATAAGGCAGAAAATAAACATTAGAGAAGGTGATCTCGTAAGAATAATATATGATGAAAGGGAAGACTCAGTAAAAATTATACCAATAAGCAGGGAAGAACTAGAGGGACATTAAAGAATTTTTAATACTCTCAGAAGTCAATACAGCTTTTTTATATAATTCTTCTCCTAAGAGTTCCTTCTTCTTCTCTAATTCTTCTAGGTCTATGACCCTTATCTCGTTACCTTTCTTTATTACGTCTACTTCGAGGTCCAAATACCTGATCTTGCCTTGTAAAAGCTCTGGTGGGGTAGAAATATTAGCGTAAATCCCCTTTAATTCCCCCTCTGCACTAAAATATCTGTGTAGCTGGTACCATTGTCTTGAGTCAAACTCTACTATATCATAGTCCCCGTTTTCAATAGGTATTTCAAGCCCGTCATAGTTACCTCTTCCTTTAAATTCCCTCTTTAGCCTGATCACATAGAAGTCCTTATTTATTTCGGAGTATATTACCTTCCCCTCCCTGAGGGTATACTTCCTTCCATCAGCTTTCACATGTTCAATAGCCATTGTGTCGCGTATTAGTCCTTTCAGGAGAGGGATTGGGTCAGGCTTTTCATTCTGTTCTTCTTCGTCTACCTCATTGTGGTGGTAACTGTACTTTAGCATATGGTGGAACTTCATGGTCTTAACGACTAAGCTCCTAATACCGTCAAGGAATAGTTTATCTTCTAGAGACAGGATCACCCGTATAAATTCTTCGCCTTGGTTTCTAAAATCTCCTGACTCGTACCTCATTACTAGGCTTTCGAGTTCTTTCTTTAATTCTGAAGCGGGAACGAATATCGCATTACTCCTCCACTTTATGTTATAGCCTTTTTTATTTAAGGGTAGACTTATTGCGAGCAGTTTTTCTTTCATTTCTTCTTTTATGTGTTCTGAAAAGAAGGTCTTTCCCTCACCTCGCCATACCATGGCTACTTTTCCTACAGCCCTAGCTGGTGAAAGTACTATTTTCCCCTCTACCGGCGGTTTGATTATAGTCCCCTTTTCGATACAAGGTTCGACCCGGTACCCCATATATTCACAGCCTTCCGGTTCTATTACGGAGTAGAGTTTTACCGGAGACTTCCATACAGATGAATACTTGAAAGTCGACCTCAGAAACTCATATATATCTCCACCTATTGATACTATCTCTCCTTTATCTATCCCGTCCTTTACTGTAATATCAGCCGGTTCGTTAGACGCTTCTATCCCGAACCTTTCTACTATTTGGGGAGTCTGTTGGACAATCGTATACCCAGACTTTAGGAATAAATATGTTAAAGCAGTAGCATAAATCCCCCTTATTCTAACCTTCATGTAATAATTTATTGAAGACATACTTTAAAATTCCACCTTCTTTGATGTAATCTAGTTCTATGTTAGTATCAACTCTCGCTCTACCTTCTACCTCTACCTTTTGCTCTCCCCTTACGAATTCAACTTTAACTTTACCCCTCACAGTTAAGTTTTCTAACTGAATATTTACTATTTCATCTCCCTTTATACCTAGGCTTCTCCAGTCAGGTATTTCTATCGGTAAAACGCCCATTGCGACTAAGTTACTCCTATGTATCCTCTCAAACGACTCAGCCAAAACCGCCCTGACACCTAAAAGGGCCGTAACTTTTGCGGCCCAATCTCTCGAGCTACCAGAGCCGTACTGTTTTCCGGCTACAATAACCAGAGGGACTCCTTCTTCCTTATATTTCTGAGAAGCTTCGTATACGCTCATAACTTTACCGTCAGGGAAGTGTTTCGTATACCCTCCTAGTTGGTCTACCAGGAGGTTTTTCAGCTTAGGATTAGCAAATCCACCCCTTAACATGACCTCGTGGTTTCCCCTCCTAGCACCGTACGTATTCAGCTCACTAACTCCTAATTGCCTTAGATATACTCCTGCCACGGAGTTAGGGTCTATAGGGCCAGCAGGAGATATGTGGTCTGTAGTTATTTTATCACCTAATAGTAAGAGGATACGTGCACCTCTAATATTTCCGAAACTGTTTTCAGCGGAAAACCAAGGTGGCATCCTTATGTAAGTCGATTTCTCATCCCAATCATAGAGCTCCGACTCAGGTACCTTAAGTTTCTTCCAATTCTCATCTCCTTCGAAAATTTTCTCGCTCCTTGACTTATACAGTTCCGGATTCATAGCTAAGTTATAGAAATCAGCTATCTCCTTCATTGAGGGCCAGATATCTTTTAAGTAAACCGGTCTACCATTAGGGTCGTAATCTATGGGTTCTTCGAAGAAGTCTATATCTATCCTCCCAGCTAAAGCGAAGGCTATTACAAGGATAGGTGACGCTAAAAATACGCCTTTAAGGTATGGGTTTACCCTACCTTCAAAGTTTCTGTTCCCGCTAATCACACCATAGACTTCTAAGTTATTAGTCTTGATATCATTCTCTATTTTAGGAGGGAGTGGGCCCGCATTACCGATGCATGTAGTACACCCGAAGCCTACAATGTGGAACCCTAGTGCTTCAAGATAAGGTAGGAGGTTGGATTCTTTAAGGTATTCCGCTACTACGGGTGAACCAGGTGCCATGCTGGTCTTTATATAAGGTTTACTCCTCAGACCGGCCTCCACAGCTTTCTTTGCCAGTATGCCCGCACCAAGCATCAGTGTTGGGTTTGATGTATTAGTACAACTAGTTACGGCAGCTAGGACGACGTCGTTATCTTTAACGTACAAACCAGACTTTTTATTATCTTTTCTCATTTTTTTCTTTAATTCTCTCAAGGGGACTCTCTCGTCAGGGTTTTTAGGGCCTGCAACAGAAGGCTCAATATCGTTTAAGTCAATTTTCACCACTTCAGTGTATCTAGGCTCCTCGTCGTAGAAGAGCCCTTGGGCTTTTGCATACCTTTCGACGATCTTATAGTCCCTACCAGTAGCGTAGAGGTAATTTATTGTCCTTTCGTCTATCGGGAAGTAACCTACTGTTGCACCGTACTCTGGTGCCATGTTTGCAATTGTTGCCCTATCTGGGACGGATAAATGTGACAGAGAAGGTCCGAAAAACTCCACAAACTTACCTACAACACCTTTCTTTCTGAGAACTTCTGTTATATATAGAACTACGTCGGTAGGTGTCACCCCTTCCTTGATATCTCCTTCCAGTTTAACTCCTATTACTTCCGGGACTATCATGGTATAAGGTTCACCTAACATTACGGCTTCAGCTTCTAACCCTCCGACCCCCCAAGAGAGTACGCTGGCACCATTAGCCATAGTAGTATGAGAGTCTGTGCCGATTACAATTTCTGGGAATGCTACTTGTTCTCCTTTAACCTCCCTTATATCTACTACTCTACTTAAGAACTCGAGGTTTACTTGGTGGATAATACCGTTGCCCGGAGGGACTATCCTTAAATTCCTAAAACTCTTTTGAGCCCATTTTAAGAAAGTGTACCTTTCTGAGTTTCGCTCGAATTCTTTCTGCATGTTTAGCAACAAGGAGGAAGAAGTCCCGTAATAGTCAACTTGTATTGAGTGGTCAATTACCAAATCAGACTGGATTACCGGGTTTACCCTTAACGGGTCTTTTCCCTTTTTCGCTAATTCAGTCCTCATCGCTGCTAGGTCTACTAGTAAGGGTACACCGGTATAATCCTGCATTATTACTCTCGTGGGTAAAAAGGAAAACTCCTCTCCAGTTTTCCATGACCCTATTTTCTGGAGGTCTTCATCTGTGACCTTCTTACCGTCCAAGTTCCTCATTACGTTTTCTGCCAATACCCTTATAGAATAAGGTAAGGAAAAAACGTCGTAACCTAGGCTTTCAAGTTTTTTAAGGTTATAAAACTTTACGTTCCCCTCTAGGAGTTCTGGTGAAAACGCCATAGTTAAATATCGCATTTAAAGACTATAAACGGGTTTTATAAAAGTAGGGTAAGAATTTTTAGGGTGTTGTATAAATCTTCATGGGAATGAGTTTAGCGTTAGTCGTAATTTTAATACTTATAGGGGTCGCGGTAGGTGCACTGACCGGGATAACTGGGTCTAGCGGTGTCCTAATTGTAGTACCAGCACTCTCCTATCTAGGCTTGTCTTTCAAAGACGCTGTCGGTTCAAGTCTCCTTGTAGATGTAATTACTACGGTTTCCGTAGTAGTAGCCTATATCCAGAACAAAAATACCGACTATAAGATCAGTAGTATCCTAGCCTTAGGGGCTGTAGTCGGTTCACAGATAGGGGTTAGGATTGCAGTAGAAACCCCGGAGAAGTTACTTGAAGGGGCTTTTGCAGTCTTCACTTCGGTCATGGCTTATATATCGTTCAGGAGGTCAAAGAACCCTGAGCTGAAGTTGAGGCACCTAAATCTGGGTAAGTTATCTTTCCCTGCGGGGTTTTTAATGGCGATCTTAGTGGGTATCGTTACCGGGACTCTAGGTGCTAGTGGAGGGATAATGTTCATAGCATTAATGATACTCCTCTTTTCTTCTATGTGTATAAAGAAGATGATCGGGACGGCGACCCTTTCTATGCTTTTTTCTGCCACAAGCGGTGCGATTGCATACTTCTCTGTAGGGCTGCTAGATCTAGAAGACTCATTAATAATAGGGACTACAGCCCTATTATTTGGGTACCTATTTGCAAGGATGGCGAACAAGATGAGACCTTCAACTATATACTTGTTTTTGGGGAGTACCTTCGTCCTAACTACGGTGTCTGAGATATTTAAGATAATTTAACTGTGAAAAGAGGAGAAGGTACTAATCCTCCCTACCTATACTCTTTATCCATGACAATATACTGTCCAAACATTCTTCAGCATATTTCACAGTTATTACGCTATCTTCTTTATTTACTTTGGTAAATTTCCTGCCCATCCCTGCATGAGAGACCATTTCTTCTTCTGTAATATCACACTTTACCTTTCCTCCTTCGTATACTTTACCTTCCAGCCAGTCAAGGACTCTCGTATTCCCTATCCTTATTAGGGAGTCCAGTAGGTATTCTCCATCTTTGACCAGTTCACTTAATTTCCTTATTATTTCTATCTCTCTCTTTATTAACGCCCTAGTAGCTCCCGTATAATAATCTAAGAATTCATTTAGTTTATCGAGAGTTATCTCTCCTTCAACTATCTTTTTGTTGGTTTCAACAAAATGGTAACCCATGAAATAATACGGGGCACTCATACTCGCCCTGACCGAAGCAGTTAGCGAGAACACCCCATTACTCTTTTGTATTTGCAGTCCTTCTAAGATCTGTTTCCTAAATTCCTCTGGTGAAATTAGTTCACCAGTCTCTCTGATTAAATAAATAAGGGCTAACGGAAAGCCTAGCTCTAACGCTTTACCTATACCGTAGAGTTCGCTCTTACCTTGTGTGTTCATCCCTTTAGCAAGTTTAATGTCTGAAGTTAGGTACTGGTGTAGGTTTACGTCCTTTATCACTTTTTTTCTTAGCGGGAATAACCTATTTGAAAAGTCAGACGCTAGCTCGACTAACATTAACTGTTTCTTATGCGTAAACGCGTAATCTTCAACAGCTAACCTAACCGCGTTATATGTCACATATGCTAAATACGATGAGTCCTCGCTTAAATCTACCATAACCATCTCTGGCTCCTCAGATACTAGTTTGCTGTAAGTGTACAAATAACTGAGGAAGTTGAAATTTCCTATACCCCCATCATGGATACTGAGGACGTTACTACTTGACTTAAAAGTCCCTGAAGAGGGTAGGACGAATATTTCATCATTCATGTCGGGTAAGGATAGCCTCTGCATAACAAGTTCTTTAAGGGAGTTCTCTAAAATAGAGTATGAAGTAGGTAATTCGTTCAAATTCGTAGCCAGAAAAGAAGGTAAAAAGGCTAGTATTTTCACATCGGTAGTCTCTTCTTTCAGGAAAGAGTACTCGGCTAATGATGGTTTATAGCTCTTTACTATGGTCTCGGTCTCATTCCCTCTGCTATCTACAACCTTATATTCTTTTTCAGAGGTATTTATGTTAGTCCATGTAGAAACTAGTAATGTCTTCATTCAGTATTAGGATAATACCGCCGGTTAATATTATTTTCTATCATTTGTTGATAGTTATAGAATCCCTAAATAATTTCTGTAAAAATTTTCAATGAGTAGTTCCCGTTTCTTTCCTGATTTCTATTTGTCCCGCAAAAGTTAAGTTTAACTATTAAATATCCAAAAAATACTACCACAAAAGACTCGAGGGTAGCCCTAGCACTTTACAGCGAACTATTTTGTCCACATTTACTATTAATATTGTAATAATCTCCCTATCTGTAGTTAAATTAAACTTTAGTAAGAAGTTTTTTATTAGTTCAATAAAAAAGATGTTTGGCGTATGTCAAAATCGTCTCAGAGAGGACTTCAAAAGCCTATTAGAGAAATAGGTCTAAGGGACTTAGTGTTTATGAGTCTTGGAGGGCAAGCCCCTTTTTTGAGTATTTTAGTTTACGGTGTTGCGTCTTACTCTGAAGCAGGGGCTTTTACTCCTATAGCAATAGTCCTAGGTACCATGTTAGTTTTGTTAAACGGTCTAGTAGCGTACAAGTTATCCGTTAAGTTCACTCAGAGCGGTGGGTATTATACATACTCATATTACTCCCTTACTAAAAGGCTTGGGTTTGAGACAGGTTGGACTTACTTATTTTATTCAGCATTATACGGTAGTGCATATGTTTTAGGTGCAGTAGCTGTAATCTCTACAGTTTTCCCTTTCTTCAACGTCTTTGAACTATCCCTAATTTTCCTTTCTGGGGCGTCTCTAATAGTGCTCCTTGGGAAGAGGCCGTCTTTCACTTATGCGATTTTTGCCAGCTCTCTCGAGATACTTATTATGGGAGTACTTGCAATTACATTTCTTTACTCTACTCACTTCACGTTCTATAACCCATTTTCGAAGATACCCCCTATTTCTTCACTCGCAGCTGCAATAATATTTGGCTCCAGCATACCTACAGGTTATGGGTCGATAACCCCGTTATCAGGCGAAGTTAAAGACCCTAAAAAGACAGTACCAAGGGCTATCGTTACAGTGATTTTACTAGGTGGGCTTTTCGCTTCCTTTGACATCTACGCTATAATTGACCACATAGTGTACTATAACTTGGACTTAAGTTCCTCGATGTCCCTTCTTACGTTAATCCAAAACAGGTTCGGGTTAGCGACTTTAGCCTTCGCCTCTATAGCCGCTATAAATGACGGCATATTAGCTACTTTGACTTTTATGTTTGCCACTTCCAGGACTATTTACGCGATGTCAGTTAACGGTTTCTTCCCCCAAAAACTAGCTGAGCTGAAAAACGGTAGGGAACCTTTTAATGCTGTAGTAGTCACCGTAATAGCATATTGGATAATAGTCCTACTCTCTCTAGTCCTCTTTAGTGGTAATGCGTTTAATGCGTTCTTTGCAGTAGGGTTTATGTCGCTACTCGGTAACCTCTATGTCCACCTAGCTACGGACTTCTCTCTTACGAGGATATCGTTAAAGAGGTTAAAGAAGAGAAAGTTAGAGATTTCACTGTCCTTAGGTGCAGCTGCGTTTACAATATATGTAATGATAACTTCTATACCTTCGGCGGCTGCAGCAGCACTCGGTGCCTTCGTACTTTGGTTGTTAGCCGGGTTTATGGTCGCGGAAATAATAGATATGGCTAAGCAGGAGCAACAAGACGAAGGCAGATAAAAGAGGAATTAAAGACACAATTCTCCACTTTTTAGGAGATAGTCTTAAATTACATTGTTAGTTCTAAAGTTATAGAGTCAACTGTTAGAATACTTTAGGTAATAAATTCCAAGACTGTGAACGACTTTTTACAATATTTGTGAGGGGGGTTTTAAGGTCACCTCTATAATCCCCCCCCCCCCCCACTATCTTTTTAAAAACTCTATTTTTTAGATCGAGAAAATATCTTAATACCATTTAACGAGAACCAGTAGTCATACATTTAACTATGTCCTATCAATTTGAACACGTTGTAGTTAAAATGTGGTGGAGGAGGGGAATTGCAGTAATTTACGCTACAAATGAAGAAAGTGCTAAGAAGGTGTTAGAGGCCCTAAAGGAAAACGGTTACCCTGCAGTTCTTTTTAAATATAGCCTAGAGAACGTTGAAAGGGCATGGAGTTGCTACGATGCCATAGTGTTTATCATGGCATTAGGAGGAGTAGTGAGGACGGTCTGCAGGTTTGCTCAAGGGAAGGACAAAGACCCATCAGTGGTAACAGTGGATGACGGTTTAAAGTTTGTTATCCCGGTTTTAGGCTCACATTGGGGGTCAAATAAGTTAACCGAGGAGCTCGCAAAAGCCCTGAACTCTACTCCAGTGATAACTACTGCAAGTGAGCAGAGTGGGATTACAAGTATTGAAGAACTTGCCAATACGTTAATAGCTAAGGTAATAAACGTTAATGCTATCGTTAAAGTTACGTCAGCACTATTAAGGGGCGAAAATGTCTGTGTAAAGGGATTAAAAGAGCTCCCTAAAGGTGTAAGGGGGAACTATGTGATAGGTGAAGAGTGTAAGTATAATGTCGTGGTCACAGACAAAGAGGTGGAATGCAGAGACGAAAACACAGTGTGCCTTAAGTTACTGAAGGTAGCTGTTGGAGTAGGGGCAAAAAAAGAGGCAAGCCCGACGGTTATTAAAGAAGCGGTCTTTCACGCCTTGGACATCCTCTCCCTCACTTTGGACAGAGTATCGGTAATAGCGTCCTTGAGGGACTCAGTAGAGAGTGTGAGCAAAGAACTCGGTGTGCCTTTTAGAAAAATCACACCCGAGGAAATTAACTCCTTTAACGATGAGTGTCTAACCCCTCCTTCGGAGAAGTTATCCGAACTAGGGCTAAAAGGAGTGGCTGAGGTCTCGGCATTGATTTCCGGTGGGAATGGTGCGAAACTGATTTTAAGGAAGATCCAGTACAAAAGAGAAGTCACTGTAGCCGTAGCTACGGTAGGTGAGCAGTAGTGATATACTTAGTCGGTGTCGGAAGCGGAGACCCAGAACTAATCACAGTTAAGGCGGTTAACACATTAAAGAGCTGTAAGGTAATTGCTGGGTGGAGGAGTGTTATAGACCGGTTCGACTTCATTAAGACCGATAGCTCTAAGGAGATAGTATACCTTAACTATAAGGAACAAGAAAAGCAAATCCCTGAGTTAGTTAAGAGGTCTAAGACTATCGATATAGCTATACTTTTTCACGGAGACCCAATGGTGTCTGACTACCAGTTCTTAGACCGCATAAAGAAAGAGTGTGCTAAAGTAGGTGTAAGGTATGTAATACTTTCAGGGATATCTTCAGTGTTAAGGGCCTTAGCTTACGTGGAAAAAGACCTCTCTCAAGTTATTTTTATTACTTTCCATGTAAGGGGTGACCTAGATTACTCTATCATCGGGAAATCGATAGCACTTGGAAGAGATCTGCTGATAATACCTGAACCTTACCCTGACGGAGTTAAGAAGATAGCCCAAGTTCTACTCAGCCTGAACTGTAACCCGACTTTGACGGTGATGGAGAAACTAACATTTTCTGATGAGAAAATCTATACTGTTACTGCTGAACAAGTTGTTAATGACGATTTAAAGTTTAGTGACCTTGTAATAGTACACGTCCCTAGCTGTTTAAGAAACTCGTGAAAAACTGTTAACAAAAGTTAAATATGTGGATAATCTATCCATACCTAAGTTGAGATCCGCGATTATCATGATAACCCACGGGTCAAGGAGACATACATTTGTAGAAGATATGCAGAAATTAGCTACATACCTTGAGGAAAAACTGGAAGTCCCAGTATTTCTATCCCATAACGAGTATACGGAACCCAACTGGAGGAATATCCTGCTCGACCTCTCCGATAAAGGATTTGACCATTTTGTCTTTGCATTAGCTTTTCTGGGCAGGGGAAACCACGTAGCTAGGGACATAATGGGTGAAGTAGGCGCCTCAGAGTTTTACCAGTGGACCAAGACAAAGTACAAGGATAGGGACATAAATGTGTATTTTACCCGCCCGTTAGCGGACTCGGAGCTCGTTAAATTAGCCCTATTTTATAGAGTTAAAGGCGCTTTTCAGACGGGAGAAGAACCCGATTATATTGAAGACCCTGAAGAAATAGAGGAAAGGACTATGAACATGATAAGGGAAAAAGTTAAAGAAGAGCTGAAGGTCGAAGGGGAAGAATTAGAAGTCGTCAGTAGGGCTGTATTTGCGAGCGGGAACTTGGAATTGGCTAAGCACGTAGTCATATCACCGGGCGCGATTACAAGCGGGGTCGAAGCACTGAGAGCTGAAATGCCCATCCTTACGGACGTAAAGATGGTCATGGCAGGGATAAGGTGGAAAAAAGTGGAAAACTACCTCGATTCTTCGGCTGAGCTCGCTAAAAAACTTAAAATAACTAGGACAGCCGCAAACATCAGGATGGGGTTGACCTCGCCTAAAATCGTAGTGATAGGCAACGCACCGACAGCACTGGTCGAAGTATTGAGGGTACAGAGGGAAAACTCACTGGAGGTCCCTCTCGTCGTCGCGACGCCACCAGGTTTTACAAATGCGGTTGAGTCGAAGGAAGAGCTTATAAAGAGTGGCCTCCCTTCTATAGTAGTTAGGGGGACTTACGGCGGTAGTAGTATAGCCGTTGCAATTATTAATGAGTTAATCAGGGTGTCTATGAAATGAAGGGTAAACTATTTATAGTGGGTACCGGCCCCGGTGCACCCCCAGTAAGGACATTCAGGATGGTCGAAGCCATAAAACAGAGCGACGTAATAGTCGCCTACACTACTTATGCTAAATTAGTCGGTGACCTGGTTGACGGTAAAGAAGTGATCACGGCTAGGATGAAAGAGGAACTACTCAGGGCCAGGGTGGCTATCCAGAAAGCGTTAGAAGGTAAGACAGTTTCTTTGATCTCCAGTGGCGACCCACAAGTTTACGGTATGGCAAGCCCGGCCTTGGAGATGATGTGCAAAAATAACGTGGACTTAGACGTGGAAATCGTACCGGGAGTAACTGCTGCGTTAGCGGCATCAGCCAGGTTGGGTTCTCCTCTGGCTATGGACTTTGCCTCAATAAGCTTAAGCGACCTATTAGTCCCAGCTGAAGAGATCCTCCATAGAGTCAGGAAGGCGGTTGAAGGGGACTTTGTGATAGCCCTCTACAACCCTATAAATAAACCTCTGCTGGAGAAGGCTATGAGTATAATTGCAGAGTGGAGGAAGCCAGAAACACCTATAGGTATAGTGAAAAGTGCATATAGAGAAGATGAAGAAGTTGTGGTCACTACATTATCGGACTGGAAGAAATATGAGGGGATTATAAACATGATAACTACTATTATTGTAGGTAATTCAAGGAGCTACATCTGCAACGGGAAAATTATTACCCCAAGGGGTTACGATAGGAGGTATAACTTTGAGCTTAATAACAACTCTTAAACGGTTTGGGATAACTACTGGGGGAGCTGCGGCTGCGGCTTCCAAAGCATCCGTGATTTTCCTCGTCAGAGGGGAGACCCCTAAGAGTGTTACAATCCCTACTCCTATAGGTCTAAGGCTTGAGATCCCAGTAGAGAAGTACGCTAAGAAAGAGGAAAAATACTGTGCTACGGTGAGGAAGTTTGCCGGAGATAACCCTGATGTGCTAGACGGGCTAGAGATCACGTCCTGTTCGAGGAGGAGCGAGTCCCTCAAGGTCATAGGGGGTGACGGTATAGGTATCATTACTAGGCCGGGCCTTAGGGGAGAAGTAGGGAGTAAATCCATAAGTCCTACAGCATTATCGATGATTATAGAAGCTGTTAAGGAAGTAGTAAGTGAAGGGGTCGAAGTAGAGATAACAGTCCCGAACGGAAAAGTAATAGCCCGTAATACTATGAACCCTTCTATAGGGATTAATGACGGTATATCGATTTTGGGGACAACCGGGATTGAATACCCTGTCAGTGATGAAGATTATATGGATCATTTAAGGGCTGAAATCTGTGTTATAAGGCACGCGGGGAGTAAGAAGTTAGTGATCGCGCCGGGGAATGTAAGCTTTGACTTCGCTTCAAAAAGGTACGGCGATATAGTAGTTAAAATAGGAGATAGAGTAGGCGATACAATAAAACTTGCTGAGGAACTGGGTTTTGAACACGTAGTGTTAGTTAGTCTTCCAGGCAAATTGGTAAAAGTGGCAGCAGGTCTGATGAACACCCATAATAAGTATGGAGATGCTAGAGTCGAGACTATAACATTTGCTTCAGTACTGGCTGATATTGACCATGAAAAAATTAAGAGAGTAGCTGGATCTCTAACGGTCTCCGAAGCGTTAACTTACTTAGATGAAGGGGAAAAGGTTAAGGTTATGAAAGTAATAGCTGAAAGGGCCCTAAAGAGGATAAGGGCCTTATCTAAGGTCAAAGTGGGTATAATAGCACTGTCGGAAAACGGTAAAGTTATTTCGGAGGTAGGTGACCTGTGAGAGTCCCCGGCATCCCTGATGAAGAGTTTATAAGGGAAGAAAAAATCCCGATGACGAAAGAGGAAATAAGGGTTTTAGCACTATCTAAGTCAAGGCTATTTGTAGGGGCGAGGTTTCTGGACGTAGGGAGCGGTACGGGTAGTGTTACAGTGGAAGCGGCATTAGTAGTGGGCGACAAGGGGAAAGTCTATGCTATCGAGAAAGAAGATAACGCGTATAATTTAACGCTTAAAAACCTTGAAAAATTTAACGTAAGAAACGTAGAGGTCATTAAGGGGGAAGCCCCCGAGGCGATAGACAAGGTCAATGACATTTTAGATGCCGTATTCATAGGTGGAGGCTCGGAGAGGATAAAAGAGATCTTAGACCGTGTAGACAAGAGGTTAAAAAAAGGGGGGAGGGTGGTCGCAGATGCCATCCTTATAGAAACGGCGGTAAACACGGTAAGCGCGATGGAAAAACTAGGTTATAAGACCGAAATAATAGAGGTCATAGTAGCTAAAGGGATGAAGACAAGTAAGGGGTATGCTATGATCTCCCGGAACCCCGTGTTCGTAATTTACGGTGAGAAGGTTTGACCAAGGAGTTATTCGTTATCGGTTTAGGTCCCGGAGACCCTGAGCTCCTGACAGTAAAGGCCACCAAACTCCTCAGGGAATCTAAAACGGTATTTGTCCCCTATTCCACTAATACTAACAGGAGTCTAGCGCTAAATGTTATTTCACCTTACCTTAGCAACACGGCTAAAGTAGTACAATTGGGGTTCCCGATGGGTAAGGAAGTCGACCAAAATTCCCTAAAACAACTAGGTGAGGTCATATGCAATAACCTCGAAGAAGGAGTCAACACTTTTGTCACTCTTGGAGACCCGTCCTTATACAGTACGTATTATAGGGTGTCTAAGTTCTTAAACTGTGTGGATAAGGTAGAGCTAATACCCGGTATATCTTCTATTACTGCATGTGCTTGTAAAAGTAACCTCCCGTTAGCTCTAGGTAACGAGGGGATAGCCGTTGTCCCTGCCGATAGGCTTGATTTAGTTGAACAAGCTAAAGGGAAATTTGATACGATAATTATCATGAAAGGGAACGTAAACTTAGACAAAGTTTCCGAGTCCCTTAAGGATGAATATAAACTTATTTATGCGCGTAGGTGTTATTTAAGCGGGGAGAAGATCACACCTTGGGATTTATCTGTCTATGACAAGGATTATTTTTCCATGCTTATAGGGGTGAAAAAACGTGAAGATGGGTAAGGTAGTGTTCATCGGTGCCGGTCCCGGAGACCCAGAGTTATTAACAGTAAAAGCAAAGAACAGGCTAGAAGAGGCTGACGTAGTACTTTATGCCGGTTCTCTGGTTAACACTGAAGTACTAAAGTGGGCTAGGAAAGACGCCGAAATTGTAAACACCGCTAGCTTAACTTTAGAGGAAATAACGGACATAATGATTAGGAGGGCTAAAGAAGGCAAGTTAATAGCGAGGTTAAAATCAGGGGACTTCTCTATTTACGGTGCGCTAATAGAGGAGATCTGGGCTTTAGAAGATGCAGGTGTACCCTATGAACTAGTCCCCGGGATAACAGCTGCAATAGGTACGGCCAGTGTGTTAGGTATTGAGTTAACGCTTCCTAAAATTTCGCAGACCCTGATAATAACTAGAGCATCAGGTGCCGTCCCAATGGAAGGTTCAATAAAAGATTACGCACCCCATTTACTTAAGGGCGCTTCTATGGCAATTTACACCGGAGTCCAATTGATCGATAAAGTGGTCAGAGAATTGAAGGAAGGAGGGGTGCCAGATGACATGCCGGTGGTAGTTGTTTACAAAGCTACATGGCCCGAACAAAAGGTTATCAAAGGGACGGTCGGTGATATTGCAACGAAGGTGAAGGCTGAGAAGATAACTAAAGACAGCATGATAATAGTAGGTAAAATTGCTGATCCATCGAGGTATAAAGACCAGATAAGGTCTAGTGTGTACGATCCCTCTCACGCCCATTCCTTTAGACCAAAGAAAGATAATGCTAGGAAGAATTTTATATAGAATGGGATCACAATTCTAATACTATGTTATCTTTAAGCCAGTTACGAAATAGACTCATCTTTATTGTCCTCGAGGTGGTAGGTTTTTTACTGATCTATGTAGGTTTTAGGACTTCAGGTGTAGTCTCTGTAGTAACAGGTGTATCAGGTTTGCTAGTAGTAGTTATAGCTGCTGGCTATTTCACTAGGTGTAAACCAGAAAGAGTTGATGAAACTACTGACCAGACAAATGAGAAACATTTTTCCCAATCTACGTAGCGTTAAGTTTAATTTCTTGAAAAGTGGCTAGTAATATAGATGCCTAAGGAGTTAACTCCGTTAGAAAAATTACAATTGTTAGTTCCCGGGTACAGAGGGTATAAAGCTAAAGACTTAATACGTCAGGACGATTTTCTAGTTAGACAAGCTACAATTTTAAAGCTAGAAACAGCACTGACAAACCTCTCAAACTCTGAATCTCAAATAGTCAGGACAGATCCTTTCTCACCTCTTCTTAAAAATATAGAAGATACTATCTCACAAATAAGGACTATCATAGGATTACTTAACTCTGCGCAAGGTGGTGGTGCGGACATATATGCAAGGTATAAAATTTTCACAGAACAACTCGATGAGATTTATAAGAACGACTTACAGATGGTGAGTATTGCAGACCAAATAGTAACACTTTCTAATTTTCCCGACCAAGTCTATCAAATAAAATCACTTCTCGGTAACTTAAAGACTGTCTTATTGAATAGGACTAAGCTATTATTTCCACCAGAAACCAGGTAAAAAGTTAGCATCGTTTTTACTCTCTATCTTTTGAAAGTAGAAAGTTAACTTAGGTCTCTTGTTAAGCCATAAGTTTCTACAAGATTGCTTCATAAAACCTATTATACTCAGTTAGACACTAAAGGGCAAGTCTTCCATCATATTCGCGATGAATACGTATACTAGTTAATTACTATTGTCTTTATAAACTAGTGCTATCAAAACCCTCTCCTTCATCAACCTCTCATGGTCATCAGAACGAGTAGTACCTTTTGGATTAACTGGGACTAAGTTAAAACCCAACCTTAACTATACCATGAGTAAGCAGTTGCTTATTAGTGAACTTACTAATATCTTTTTATAATTTGTTAATAGCAAATAACGTAGAGTTAC
Source organism: Stygiolobus caldivivus (assembly GCF_019704315.1). Taxonomy (NCBI): domain Archaea; kingdom Thermoproteati; phylum Thermoproteota; class Thermoprotei; order Sulfolobales; family Sulfolobaceae; genus Stygiolobus; species Stygiolobus caldivivus. Next base: position 2,183,700 of record NZ_AP024597.1, read on the forward strand.
TCTATATATGATTAAGTTAATAACAGCAGATAAATCTCGATTATACCCATAAAAATTATTCGAACCAACTTCTTTAACAAAAAGAGTTAAAAGAAATTAAAAAAGTCTAAACTAACTTCTATTTTTTCTTTATATTTTTCTTTATATTTTCTATTAAATCTTGGTTTATCTGTTTTAATCCGTGAGCTTTTTCCGCATGAATCTTAATGATCTGTAATAATTCGTCTTCACTTGAGGCTCCTTTGACTTGATATCCACATTTCATGCCTATATCTTCACAGCTAAAGCTGTACTTCTTTTTACCGAATAGCATAAAATTTACATAATAACAGAGGTATATCTTCATGTGTTAAAAATAATTTAACATAAATGTCGATATAAAGATAAAAATTTCTAACATTAGCTTAATACGATTATCACGGCACTTATTTCAATGAAATATAACTTCAGCTGTGCGGATATAGGAATGAACTGCGGGTACCAGATCAAGGGTGCATCGAGTGAAGACGAGTTATTGGAAGAATTAAAGATACATGCTAAAATGTCTCACGGGTTAACCTCAATCCCAGCAGACGTATTAGATAAAATAAAGAAAAATATAAAGAAAAGTGGAAAGTACAGTTTTAGCTGTGCTGATGTAGGGATGAAGTGTGGATTCGAGATAGTAAATGCTGATACTGAGGAAGAACTATTAAATGAGTTAGCAATACACGCTAAATTAAGTCATAATATGACTTCAATTCCTCAGGACACCCTAAATGCGATAAAGTCCAAAATAAAAGTCATGTAATTTTTTATTTATTAATTAACGCGTTTATTTAGAATGTGATTACTATTTACTAACTTTTCTTAGACAAAGATTATATAGATGATATTTCCCCCCTTTGATGGTATTATATATTCTCGCTTATTAACTTTTTAGCCCATTTATTTACCACGATCTTCAATGAAGTACGCGATCGTAACTGGGGGGTCTAGGGGGATAGGCAGGGCTATAGCTGAGACTTTGAATGAAGAAGGCTATAAGACAATAATACTTTATAACTCTTCTCAGGAAAAGGCTAAAGAATTAGAAGAAAAAGGAATTATAACAATAAAATGCGATGTCTCAAATAGAGATAGTGTAAAAGGAGCTAAAAAAGAGGTCGAGAAAATAACTGATAAAATCCATGTTTTAGTTAACAACGCTGGGCTATGGTACCTAATGCCGTTCGAGAGGTTCGATGAGGACAAGTATGAAAAAATGTTAAAGGTTAACCTTAATGGATTGATATACGTTACTTATGAATTCCTGCCCCTGCTCAAGAACGCGGGCGGTTCCTCAATTATTAATATTGCATCTAATGCTGGAATAGGGACTGCGGCTGAAGGTACAACGTTTTATGCAATAACTAAAGCTGGGGTCATTATACTTACCAGAAGGCTAGCCTTTGAGTTAGGTAAATATGGTATAAGGGTAAATGCTGTAGCTCCGGGGTGGATAGAGACTGATATGACAATTGGTGGTAAGAGTCAAGAAGAAATAGAGAAATTGAGAGAAAATTTTAGAAATAAGACAGTCCTCCATACTACAGGTAAACCTGAGGATATAGCTTACATAGTTTCCTTCTTAGCATCAGAAAAGGCAAGATATATTACCGGACAAGTCATCGTAGCCGATGGGGGTAGAATAGACAATTTAACCCACTCAGTTTAGGAATATTTTTATTATTACGCCAATGTATGAAAACGTGGATTGCTGTTTTAAGTATATAGGCTATGTTAGAAGAGAAGATAATTCAGCCAGTAGGGACAATTTAGTAAAAGTTATAATTAACGAAGAATTTGAAGACGGGCTAATAGGAATAGAGGAATTTTCCCACCTAATAATAATTTACCACTTACATCAGGCTACTTTTGACGGTAGGGTAAAGAGGGTTAGGGATGGTAAAGAAATAGGTGTCTTTGCTACGCGTTCCCAATTCAGACCTAACCCCATAGGTATATCTGTAGTATCCCTCATAAGGAGAGAAGGAAACGTGTTGATAGTCAAGGGGATTAACGCAATCGATGGGACTCCAGTATTAGACATTAAACCCTATGATACGTGGGATAGGGTTGACAGTCCTAAGGTCCCTCATTGGCATAATGGGGGAAAGTAAGAGAAAATTAAAATTATTTTTCAATTTTTAAATTTATGTTCTGAAATAACAATAAGGTTGATTGAATTGATGTAAAGAGATAATATTAAATAGAAAAATTAATAATCCTTAGTGCAAATAGTGTATATGTGATAATCTTTTTAAATGGTGACGGTAATCAATATATATCATCATATAGAGATAAATTTGCCTCTGTTCCAGTCGATATCATAATTTATGCGCCTAAAGTTAAACTTGCGGACTTCGAGAGAATCCTAACAGAAATTGCGCTTGGAGAGGAATTAAGGATCCCGATGACCTTAAAAGACCTTTACAAACTCCTAGTATTTGCTGATAAAGTTAAGACTTCAAAATATGTTTTGAAGTACAGTGAGAGCCTGAACTCTATGTATATAGAGGAGGACGATTCTAACTTGTTAGGTAGGTTATTCAAAAGAAGCAAAGATGTGTTCTTACCTTCGTCAGCTTTCTTTTACTCGAAGAGTAAATTAGTAATATATCGTAAAGATAAGATTATAACAATATTTTCACTAGATGGTATCAAAAAAGTAGATAAAATTTATGATAAAATAATAGAATTAGTAAATAATATTTACTCGTCTAAAGTGTATATCTATATAGATAAATTTAACAGCTTAACCAATGTTATCCCCGTAATTATAGATAATGTAAATAGAAAAGGAGTAGATGATGTCAGAATATATATTAAGAATAATGATGTTAAATTGATATAATTTCCTATCATAACTTATTTATTGATAAGATAAAAACAGAACAATTATGGCAAAATATTGTAGGAAGTGTAAAGTAACATTACCAGATAATTACACCACTTGCCCGCACTGTAATGGTCAATTAATTCCCATTCCAGACTTCTTGGCCCCATTTATTACTTTATATAGAAACCCTTTAGTTCTAAAGCTAATCAACAGTACCATAGAGCAACACAGATGGGGGTTTACGTTATCCCTAACATTTTACATTAATAGGTCTATGAGCATAAGTGGTGTACAACTCCTCCTCAATAACGTCATATCTACTGAAGTTAATCCAAGAGTATTAAACGTTGGAGTAAACAGCATTTCAATTACCTTCAGGTTACCTTTTCCTCAGACAAATATGATCCCTATTAGAATATATTTTTCCACTGGTGAATATATTGATATCAAACTAGGAATAGTCGGGTACACTACACCTCAGCCCGTTCCCTTTAATAACCGCCCCCAACCATTTACACCCTCCCTCCCTAGCATAGACCAATGGGATCCTAAATTATGGGTAGGAAAGAATATAGGAGTGTATAACATAATTTCAGTAATAGGAGAAGGTGGGACGAGCTATATACTTAAGGGAGTATATGAGAATACGTCTTACGCAATAAAGGTCTTAAAATTAGGTTCCAGTAATAGGGGTACGACTATAGTTAAAGGTTATTATTACGATCTACAAGTAGAAGCCTCTAACCTCATAGCCCTCTCCAACAGTAAGTATACTGTAAAGATCTATGCTGTAAATATAGATCAGAATTTGATTAAAGAGATCTTGAAGGGCAATAGAGAGCTCTACTTGAGGGATCCGCCCCGATTAATAATGGAATTAATGGAAGGGGGGACTGTTATGGACCTCTTTAATAACCCCAACGTTAGATATTCTTCCTTCTGGAGAAAGATCGTGTACTCCATTATCGCTGAAAGTTCACTCGCTTTGGACCACATACACAAGCAAGGTTATGTCCATTTGGACATAAAACCCCAGAACATTTTCATTTCTAAGCCCTTAGGGAAGACCGGGGAAGAGGTTTACAATAGAATTAGAGGTATGATCAGGATAGGAGATCTAGGAAGTGCTAGTAGAATAGGCGGAAGTATAAAACAGTTGACCGTCGAATATGCACCCCCAGACCAATTAGAAAATGCTGTGAGCGGAAAGGGTGCCGACCCTTCAATGGACATATTTGCTTTAGGTGTTGTTACGTATTTGCTCCTTACCGGAAAGAATGACAGACCTGATATGACTCTTCTCAATGAGGGAGTGGACTACTACGTTAAAAGCGAAGTGGGGAGAGCGTTAGCTAAGGCAAAAGAGGCTAAATATTACTTGTGTAAGTGGGGTATTTCTATACCTATGATAGAGAAAGAGGTCTTTCACGTCATAAACAATATGCTGTCTTGCGACCCTAGATCAAGACCTAAAGCCAGCGAGGTGTATTCGGTCTTTTCTAGATATATCTAACGTAAACTAGTCTTAGAAATAACCTTTAGGTCTCTAAAGTAAGTAGAGTACAACTCCATTTAACATTTCAACAAACTTTTTAAAATTAGTAAGTCCATTTAAGCAAGAATGATAAAGTACAAAGACACAAGGTGGATGTGGCTAGTATTACCTTTTAACGCTTCTACCGGTTCCTTGTCAACTCTCATAACCCTCCAAATATTAACTTTAGGAGGAAACGCTTTAGACGTGTCCTTTGCCTTGTCATTAAGCAATGCAGTGCTAATCCCCTCGTCCTTGTTTTGGGGTTTTATGGCTGACAGGATGGACAGAAAGAAACAGATACTCATCAGTATGGGCGGTACTTCGGCGTCATTGTTACTTATGCCTTTAGCTAACTCGATCCCACTACTAGCCATTAATTACTCTCTAATCACTTTTATGAGCACAGCGTCTACGACTCCTTTTAACTTACTAGTGATGGAGTCTGCAGAAAAGAAACACTGGGGACAGCTCTTTTCAAGGTTCTCTTTCTTATCCTCGATGGGTATGCTAACCAGCCTTATCTTGTCTACAATTCTAGTAGTTTTTCTAAAGATCTATGAAATAGAAGAAATACTAGGTATAATAGCCTTAGCTACTCTGATCGCAGGAATAAAGCTCATACCGAGACCTATACTCACGTTCGAAAGAGTGGCTATCCTACACCATAAAGAATCATTTCTCACCAGGATGAGGCACCTGCCCATGATGTTTCTACATATACCCAACCCGCATTCTTTTAAGATATTTTCGTGGAGAAGAATTAAGACAAAGCCCACGAATTATATACCTTTACTCTACCTAGGTATTGTAACTTTTTACATAAGTAGCGGTATATTTAACACTGTATACCCTGCAGGTCTCTATGTTAAAGGCTTGGATAAATCCGGAGTACTAACAGTCATCACGGTAGGTATGGTCTTTCAAATCATAGGTTTTAAGGTGTCTGGGCTACTACTTGAAAAAGCCGAGGAAAAAAAGATAGCTTATCTATCCCTTTTACTCAGGGGCTTATCATACTCCGTATTGGGCGTTTTTGCACAAGTATTTTTCGGTTTACCTATTTTCATTTCAGGCTTGATCTTCTACCCTCTAGCAGCAGGTATTGCATATTCCCTGTTCTATTCCTCGTCTACGACCCTAGTGTTTAAGATAGTAGGTGAGAGAAGCCAAGGAAAAGGATTGGGTGTTTATAGTACTGTGGTTGGGGTCTCACTTTTCTTAGGCTCTTTGCTATCTGGGTATTTTACGCACTATATTGGTTACGGAGTTGATTTCATGATAGCGGGGTCGTTGCTCGTTATTGACGCTATTTTGTTCAAGTATCTTGAAGAAGGTTGAGCAATTACACATCACATTCAAACGTCTCCGTCCCTTTTACATCACTTTCCACAGCATATACATACCCTCCGTCAGGCTCATCGTTAGCAGTCGTGATGAACAAGGTCTTTAAATCTGGACCGCCGAAAGTTACAGACGTCGTATGAGACGCCGGGACTCTAATTTCTCCTACTATCTCTCCCTTAGGGCTTATCCTTAGGACTCTACCTCCTCCGTATAGCGCTACCCATAAATACCCCTCTGAGTCGACTGTCATCCCATCCGGTACACCATCGTATCTAGTCAGGTCTACTAAGACCTTTCTATCTCTTATCTCGCCGGAGGTCAAGTTAAATGCGAATTCAAATACCTTCTTGGTAGGCGAATCAATATAATACATTTTAGTATTATCTATGTTCCAACCTAAGCCGTTGGATATTGTGACACCCTCTAGTACTTTCCTAAGTTGTAAGTGTTTGTCCAGCACGAAAAGCGCACCGGTAGGGTATTTTTCCTCTAGGTTCATAGTCCCTACCCAATACCTCCCCATCGCGTCACATTTCCCGTCGTTAAACCTGTTCCGGCTATCCCAGTCCCTAACTTCATATATTAGCCTTATATCGTCTCCTATTACGTGATAAAACCCCCTACCTGATGTTACTATCAGTCCCCCTTTTTTGTACGGTTGTAGCGAGCTAACGTATGAGCCAATCTTTTTCATTATTTCATGTTTACCGTGACGTAAACTGTGGATTTCTCCCCTTAAGATATCCACAAAGTATAAGGTATCTCTGTACCAAACCGGCCCTTCGTAGAGCCTCCCTTTATTATCAACCACTTTCTTGATCACTTAAAACACCCCTTTCTTCTACATTTCCTTCCAAATCCTCAAAAAATACTTTACCGTCTTTGGTAACGACTATGTAGCCTGCTCTATCACCGCACTTGTAAGGTAACGCTAAAGACGCGTTTTCTGTCTTAACGTTTTCGACTGCGAAAACGGGTGAAAGAGTATCATCTAGTTCAAGCGCCAAACATTCTCTCACTAAAGACTGTAATTCATTAAGGAGGCGGTTTAGTAACTTATCATATTCAATTGCTAGCTCTCTCATCCTCTCAATATCTTCTGTTCTCATACATTGATCATGAGTAATAGTAACTATTATTTCTCATTGAAATAGACCATAGTGTCTTACCAACCTATAAACTGTATATGAAAGGGATCCCTTTCCCAGAGCGACGGTGTAAGAAAAAGGACTTAACACGCCTTAGTACTGTGAAGAGACTTAATAGCTTAGTGACAACCTTGTGAAATATACTCGGTTAGTTTGTAAAGGACAACAGGAGCTCTAGCCTAAAGTATACGCATTCGCTATGAATACGACGAAGCACTTGCCCTTTAGTGCTTGACTGAGTATAAATTAGCAAGTAATATAAAATTATGGCGGTGATCCGATCTTACTTAAATAAAAGTTAAAGAAGAATAAATCTAGTTTCATGAACATTAAGTTGGGAATATTCTAAGCATTCAAAAAGGAGGAAAAATTAAGGAGTAAGGAGATCAGAACATAGCAAGTTCTTCACAGTTTTTATTGTTTTTTAGTTAGATTACTGTTAGTACAAACCATTCTCTTTATGCATTCACAAGAGAAATTAAGCCTTAGCCCTTCTTTTGTACAATCCATAGCTATAGCATAAGGCTCTCCATTTTCTCTAAAACCAATAACCCCTCTACATGATGGCGTAATTGGTATGGGAGGGAAAATCTTAAGCATATAGAAGGCAATTATCTTTTTTGACGTATCTGAGAGATCATCAGCAAAAGGATATAGGAAAGCTGCTAGTGAAGTAGGATGATTAAAGCATAGGTTATCGACATTGAATCTGCCTTCATCAGATAGCTTTACTATCTCGTTCAGAAAAGTATAAATTTCACTATCAGACCCCTCATACTTCCACTCCTCCTTAAGTTTTATAGATACTAGCCTTTTGATCCTCTCATCTCCTTCACTACGAAATACAGCGATAAGGCCCTTAGGTGTAATGTAAAAGCTCCTATAACCCATCTTAACATAGCCTTCTTTTGCCAACTTCTTCAATATCCTCCACGCCGTAGCTGAAGGTAGATCACATTCTTGAGATAAGCGATAGGAAGATATGGGCCCTAAGATAACCATTTTATACAGCACCTTGACCTCTTTGACTGAAAGTTTAGCTGAGAGGACTGCAAAAAAGTGAAACTTGAAATGGTCTAATATAAACCTTACGTGCTCTAACACGAATAATACCAGTGATAGTTCGCCAGGCATAAATTTTTTGCCCCTTATTTTAATAATAATAATGTAGATTTAAAAAGATTATGGATATATTAATTTAATTAAAACTATTTTTACAAGAAAATAACTAAAAAACTTACCTTTACTTAACCTCTCCAACCGAAACTACCTATAGGTATAGGCTGGTTACTCACGATCTGGAATGGAGTTTGAGGAGCAGTCTGGTAAGCATATTGGCCAGCAAACAGAATATCAGCCCTAGTTAAGAATGCGGCAACTATCGCAAATATTGCTGCTACTAAGATAGCATACTTTAATGCACTAGGGAGGTCTGCTGGTTTAGTCTCCCCTCCTAAAGCTTTCTGCCCCTTTAATGAAGGGTTAAATAATACAGCCAGATAAGGCCCAGAGAATAGGTACCCAACACCAGATATTAACACTGCAAGACCAGAAAGTATTAGGTCTGCGTAGAAAGTAGCTTGGGAGAGCAGGTAATCATATGCTACCTCATCAAAGACGTTAATGTAATTTACCGTGGCTAGGAATAGAAACCAAGAGACCAGTTCTGCTATCCCCGAGAAAGCTAACAGCTTGGCCATTAACCTCCTAGCCATTACCCCCTCATCACCTTTAGTAAAGAAAGCAAGTACATACCCTATACCTGCACCTACAAATACTCCTCCTGCCAAAAATAGTACGGGCAGACCAGCGTTATTCCAGAACGGTATACCTGTAGTAGCTGCCAGCTCGAAGCCACTATATACTGTAGAGAACAGCCCGAACAACATACCAAGTGTTGCGAAAGTAACTCTCAGCCATACTTTTTTAACGGAAAATAGAACTGAAATAGTGTATAGGAGCGAAAATAACAGCAGTCCGCTGACGAAGATTATGCCCCTAGCCATCCACGAGTTGTAAAAATTAGCTAAAGCCTCTAGGGGGGCTGAAACTCCAGCTAGAGGTCTTCCTAAGTCGTATGCAAAGAAGGCAAATGCTAAGATAGTAGATACAAAAGCTACAGGCCCTCCCTTCTTAGCCATTGAAGGATATTTGCCAGTGTATTCCAAAACTCCGAGGATCGCCATTAGCATCCCGGCGACTTCAGTAAAGTAAAGGGCCAGTGCCACTTCTTCTCCCCATACAGGGTACTGATTTATCTGGATTATTGGCGATTGTACGCCATATGGCTGCGGTGTCGGAGCTGTAAATAACCCCATCTCTAATCGTGTGTTAATTAACTAATTTTTTAAATAAACCTTCACTCCGGAAAATTAATATGAATGATTATACATATTTTTAAGCACTCGTAAGGTTATTATACTCTCGGTATCAAAACCCGTAATGTGGAATTAGAAGAATTAATATCACAAGGTAAGTATGAGGAAGCATTAAAGCAAATAACTGGGGGAGACGAAGAGTCAAGACTAACTAGGGCATTCATATTAATTAAGGCCAAAAAATATGAGGAAGCTTTGCATGAGTTGAAAGCTATAGGTAGGAGTGAGGCAAACTACCTTAGATTTGAGGCATATAGAGCACTGGGTAAAGATAAGGAAGCTGAAGAGGAAATAAAGGAAGGGATAAGTAAGTCTCCATATAATCATGTTCTATACTATACTCTTGCAGACTACCAGTTCAGTTTAGGTAAACTGAAAGAGGCTTTAGAGAATATAAATAAAGCGCTTGAAATAATGCCTCTAAGCTATGATTATAAGTACCTAAAGGCTAGAATACTCTTCGCTTTAGATGAATATGAAGACGCAATTATTTATCTTAATGATGTCTTAGCACTAAACCCTAAAGATGTAGAAGCTAGACTAATGAAAGCCTTATGTTATTATAATGTTGGCCTAAAGATGGACGCTCTATCGGAGGTTAATAAAGCAATAGACCTCAAGAAAGATGACCCGACATTGCATGCATTAAAGGGGAAAATTTATTATGAGACTGGTTTCTACAAACTGGCTTTATCCGAATATAAGACAGCGTATAGGCTAAACCCGAATAACTCAGACTACTCTTATCAGGTTTCATTATGTTACTACGTTTTATCCCTAAACCAAGACGCATTAATGTTCATAGATAAAGCTCTGGCTCTGGATCCTGAAAACCCCCAATACCTTGTCCTTAAAGCTAGGATAATGAAAGCACTAGGAGACATTTCAACAGCTAGAGTGTTCGCAGAGAAAGCTGTTAATGTAGACCAGAAAATGAAGAGCCAGCTAGAAGATATTTTATTTTAATATATGAACACTCAGTTATATTAATAAAGTGAAGTGAAACTATATATAATGAGGTAAATTAACCATGTTTTGAGAGAAATGAGTAATTTAAAGCTGACGAGGAGGGACTTTTTAAAAGTAAGCGGAGTCACGGCAGCGGCTACTGCCATACTCCTTAATTCAGGGTCGATAGCTAGTAAATTATTTAACTCGCAAGAAGAAGGTTATCACTATACGCTGAATTACCCTTCTGACGAAGTAGTTTACGGTAACTGTTTCCAGTGTCTGGGCAGGTGCTCTCTAGAGATAGTGAGAACCCCTACCGGTTTTCCGAGGTTCATAACGGGGACAATAGGCTGGCATATAAACGACGGCGGTGTATGCCCAAGGGGAGCATCTGATGTTTATTACTATTTTGCTCCAGCTAGGCTAAGGTTCCCGTTAATCAGAGCCGGTGACAGAGGTTCGGGTAAATGGATGGCTATAGATTACGACACGGCGATCGATATAATAGTCAACGGTGCGAGTGCCCCGAGCTGGAGTAAGATAGGCCTCAACCCACAGCAACTAGGTGTAGGTAACTTCCCTGGCTTAAAAACGATAAGGGAGACCAACCCCCACGCATTAGCCTATTTCCAAGGAAGAGACCAGTTAGTCCCGGGCATAGATGCAGGTTTCTTCGCAGGTAATTTCGGGACAGCTAACGCAGGTGCCCACGGTGGGTTCTGTTCAATGAATGTCTATACAGCAGGAGTATATGTCACCGGGGCACCCGTATGGGAGTACGCTGGACCGGATGAAGAAAGAGCACAGTATTTCATACTCGCTGGGCTAGCCGGAGACCATTTCCCTAACTGGATGAGAAGGATAATAGCTAGAATTAGAGAAAATGGAGGAAAAGTGGTAACTATAGCCCCTGAAAGGTTTGGGTTCTATTCAGTCTCAGATGAGCACTTATTCGTTAACCCGGCAACTGATGGAGCATTGGCAATGGGTTGGATAAGAGTATTAGTTGACTTTCATTACTATGTGTATAAAGCATATTTATCAAGCAACGGGCAAGGTTCTCAAGTCTTAAACCCGCAGACCTTACAGCCCGTTTCCCCCGCATATGATACGTCTTCCGGTCAACTGATAATGCAGACAATAACTCCCAGCGGACAAGTTGTACAACTACCCCAATTAGGCGATATCCCCTCTACTGCCGTATTCCCTCATATAGATGAGGAGTTCCTCAGATACTACACTAACTTATCTTGGTTAGTAATAGTAAATCCGAATCCACAAAACGGTGACTGTTTAGACCCCAGCGACCCCAGTGCGGATAATAACGTAGGGTTGCACCTCAGGATGCCCGTCCAAAATAAACAATATGTATCAGCTCATCCGTGGCTGGAAGCCATAATGGGTTCAGACGGTAACGTTTACTCATATGTTGATACTCCTTGGCAGAACAACGTAATGCCGATCCTGACATTAGACGAATTACCTCAAAATATGCAATCTCAAATAGTGCAAGTCCCCTATAAACTAAAGAACGGACAAACAGTTAAAGTCCCTGCTATACAAGTCACAGTTCCTAAAGCATTAGGTTCAAGTGATACGATAACCGTGACCGTGACTACCGCCTTCGAGCTCTTGAGGGCTGAACTCCTGAACTACGACCCTTACACTCCGAGCGGACAAACACCGCAATACGGTGCCCTAAGTGTAGCAGAGGTAACCGGTATACCCCATACCACGGTAGTGAGGATTGCTAATGAGATTGCAACTACGGCATTTCAGAAGTCCATATACGAGCCGGTAAAGTGGATCGACTATCTGGGTAGGTTCCATGACCACGTCGTCGGGAGACCTGTGTCGATATACTTTATGAGGGGCTTGGCAGGCCATGCAAACGGTTTCATGAGTGCAGCCGCGATGTATTATCTAGTGCTAATGGTCGGTGCATGGGACAACCCAGGTGCTGACCTCTATAAGTACCCATATCCACATTACTTCCCTGGAGTTGCTGTCCCACCTCACCCCTTAGCTAATACTCCGACAATTGACCCTGATATAGCAAATGCAACTAGCGGAATGACATTAAGTAACCCCAAGACTAGGTCAGGCTTCTTAAAGACCGAATATATATACAATGACGGCACTGTAGATATCAAGAGCGTAAAGATAGTAGGAGCCGGTCCCTACGGGTTCCCAGATGGGCCGGATGACCTCGTGATATACAAGAACGGCAGACCCCTTCTGGTAGATAGGGGATATAGCTGGGAGTTGCCGTTAACTACTCAGCGCTCTATTTCAGCAGTTGCCTATACAGCGTATTTAATGAATAAGTATCCAAATATGGTAGTCCCGTATAAAGTCCAGGCAATGCTATGGTATATTACCGCACCATACTGGAATAACGCCTATTCATTAACAGACATATTACAGAAAGTCACGGAGAAAGACCAGAACGGTAACTACGTAGTCCCATTTAACATTAGTGTGGACTTGTTTATGCAGGAGACCGATAACGTGGTAGACCTTGTCATCCCAGACTTGTCCTTCCTCGAAATATACGGTTTCCATTCGATATATGACAGACCCACGAGCCTCCCTCAAGGTCCGTCAGACTCCCTCAACTGGCCCGTATTGCCCGCGATGTACCCCGTACTATCTAACGGGGATTTCATGCTGACACTAGCTTGGATCCTCAGGATATACCCGAAACAAGGTGACACCATCGACCCTACAAAATGTCCTCACTACACGACTCAAGACCCAGTAACCGGGCTACCACTGGTGAGCCCGGTAACTATTCACGACCCAGTAACCGGCACCCCAATATTACAACAAGGGCAGCCGGGAATGATATCCACTGGGATGTACATATTAAAGTCCGGTACATTATTAGCAGGGTACGGTGACAATTTCCAGTACATATTGGCTAATGATAAGGGTTCGCCAACACCCAATCCCCAACAACTGAAGTTATATGCCTCATTTGTACCTAACGGGGCTAACCAGCAGGACATCATTAACCAGATACTGAATAGTGTACCTCAAGGACAAACTTTCTCTACCGCGACAACTTATAAGATCTCAGCTAGCCAGAGGTCTTCTGGTATCGAACATTACTTCAGGGTCCCAGTCCAGTTCCAGCCCGGGCTACAGCAGATGTTAGAAGACATAATAAACACATACGCTCAGGGAAAGATGACGATAGACGAGATAAACCCGGGATATGTTAAGGTAGGAAAAGGCGGTGCAGTTTACGTCTTACCACCCTCTATCAGGTACATGAGAAATGTCAACATGTTCTACTTCCTTGGCTGGGGTAAGTTCATGCCGGGTGGATACGGAGGAATAGGGTTACCTTTCGTGCATAGGATATACCTAGAGTATCTACAGAAGTTTAGACTGGCTGCTGCAGGTAAATGGACTGGGTATAATGCAGCTTACTATTACTACTATACTTTAACCGGCAATACGAGCTTCTTAATAAGGAGTGTTTTACCCAATGATTCTTACGGCCAAGCACTATCCAAGACGATACTAGACTACCATAGACCCTTCGGCGGTTATTATCCTCCGCCAGCATGGAACTCTGATATCACGCCTGACGGTATCGACCTCAACGAATACCCGTTAACATTCTTTGTCAGGAGACACGATAGGACATATCATACTTGGTCGTTCAATGTCCCGTGGCTGATGGCTATTATGCCCTATACGCCAATTATGTTAAGTTCGGCTGACCCTTACGTACAGAGCATGGGGATTAAATCGGGTGACTTCGTCCAGTTCGAGGCAATTAATGAACCTTGGTCAGGCGGGCTGAGGACCACACTAACCGGAATTGCATTCTTAGATAACGCCACTAGGCCTGGAGCGGCGTGGGTAATAGTGTCTTCCCAAGCGTTACCGGGCTTCAGGGGTATGACTAGTGAGTCACCGCAAGTTAAGTACAGCGTCTTAAACAACTGGGCTAATATCTTATATATGCCTGAGTCGAGAGGTGGAAAGCTATCCCCTCAAACAGACGGGGCGTATCCGGTAATGTACCTAGACCCGATAACTGGACAAACCGCTTGGCACGACAGTAGGATTAAAATTGTAGGAGTAGCCAGCGGAGCCACTAAAGTGCAAGTAACAGCTAACAAATTCACGTACATGGGACAAGACTTTTCAAACCAAGATATCCTCACTGTGATAATGAACCAGCTTGGTGGGCAAATTAACGTTAGTGGGACGTCTAATGGAGCTCCCTTCGCCCAGCCCGTCGATGTACCACATTTGAGATTTGACGCAAACAATATGCAGAATACTTCCATATGGAGCTTTGTGGCCCCGTATTCACTGGCGCAAAACAACTACCAATTAGGTAACTACAAGATAAGGTACGGTTTCGCAGGTGAACCCACAAGTTAGGTTCTTTTTTCGTGAATTTTCCTCAAGAGGTGAAAAGTCCGCATGTCCTCAAACCAAAATCCCCAAATCACTCTAAATATAAGAGAAGGAGGAGTTGAACACAGCCTACCATATCATAATAAAAAGAATTATGCGATAATAACAGATCTAAATAAGTGCTTCGGCTGTGCAGGGTGTCAGATGTCTTGTAAGGAATGGAACACCTCAGGTATGTTTGGGCCTCTCCCAGACCTCAACCCCTATGGAGACCTAGATGTCATGTTTTGGCTCAGGGTAATGTACGTAGAAGTAGGTAACTACCCGCAGACAAAGGTATACAACATCCCGATCAACTGTTTCCACTGCATGGACGCACCATGTGTCCCGGTATGCCCAGTAGGGGCTACCTTTAAGAGAGAAGAAGACGGTATTGTGCTAGTGGATTACACTGAATGTATAGGGACTAAATATTGCATCTATGCTTGTCCTTATGGTAATAGATTCTTCGACTATGTTGAAGGTGTGACCAAGAAATGTACGCACTGTTTTGACAGAATATACGACCCGACATTACCTCCCGAAGAGAGGATCCCGGCGTGTATCCACGGGTGTATGGTTCAGGCTAGGATTTGGGCAGATAGGCTAGACCCGACAGACCCGGGTAATATACTGTTCGTAGACAAGGGCGGTTTTGTCCTAGGCCCTGAAACCGGAGCCAACCCGGCAAGCGGTTATCTACCCTGGCGTAGTAACTACGCTGCAGACAATGACGTAGAGTTGTTAAGTGAATCTGAATATTATAATGTCTGGACATCAAACGGTGTAGTCATTTTAGGTGCTCAAGGAAATAACTCGACGTATACGGAACAAAACCAGTCCTCATCTTCTAATTCCTCAAGTTAAGGTGTTTTTTATGTCACTCTCTACCTTAGACCAAGCCTCATTACGGTTTTTACTTTATGACCTTTTTTCAACACTTTTCTATTATAACTTTCACGAAGAGGACTATACTAAGATGAGGGAAAAACTAGAGAAAGTGTCCTCTCTAGGGATAGATAAGGATGCCGTTGATGTAGGACGCATAAAGGACGTGGTGCTCAACTCTGCAAAGTCTGAGTTATTGATAGAATATTCTACACTGTTTTTGACCGGTCTCGGAGTGAAACCTTTGACACCGGTTGAAAGTAAGAGGTTCTTCTCGTTAATGGGGGAAAAAGTAGCGAGTTTTAGATATAACGATATACTTAGGTTCTTACGTTCACGAAACGTCAGGTTAAATTATATGCTGGGTGAGTTTCAGCCAGAGCCCGACAACATAGTTACAATTCTAGCTTTCATGAGCGTTCTAATAAAAGAGGAAATTACAATTTTGCAGAAAGGTGGTGATATATATAAAAATAGGGCAGACCAGAGGAACTTCTTTACAACTCACATCTATAGCTGGATACCAGACTGGGCAAATGACGTGATCAATGATAAGAGGGCAAATATATATAGAGTGGTCTGTGAGGAACTGAGGAAGTGGTTGGAGGTCGAAAGGGAGTATTTAATAGGGGAAGGGAATTGAGAATAGGCTTAATCGTAACGAAGACAGCGAGAGAGAAATTAGGTGACCAGCTCTTAGTAGAACTCTATAAGGAGACTAACCTACCTTATATTGCTGAGTTCGGGGACTACTTGATCGAAGATGTGAAAAGTAATGAACTACAAGGGTTGCTAATAGTATCCGAAAAGGACGAACAGGACTTCATATCTAGTGTAGACGAAAAATTAGGGATAAGCCCTTTAGCTGTTGAAGTGCTACCCCTTTCATGGTTCCTGGGGAAAAGCCCTAAATACTCTAAGGTATTGTTAAAAGCTTATATTAAGAAGCTCTCAAAACAAGACTTTGTTTATAGGCTCCAGCCCGTGAAGGCTACTACGGTGACCAGGAGGTCTTTAATAAGGTTCAGGTTATATGAGTACAAATCCTACCCAATCCTCTTTGACGCTTTAACCTTTGAAAGGGAGATTAATATTTTAATTCAGTCTTGTCCTAAAGGCCTCATCGCTAAATCTGTGGAAGGTGTTACCATAACTTCACCCCAGGAATGTTCTGGGTGCGGGTATTGCACAGCAAAGGGATTCCTAGGTTATCTAGAGATGCCTAATTTTACCACTGAGCAGTTCATATCTTTCATAAACGAAATTGTAAAGGAGTATAACTCGGCGGAGAAACCACAAGGCGTAGTCTTTACTTCTGAAAAGAACTTAGACCTAGGGGAGGGGGAAGACCTTTTCCCTCTCTTGATTCCCAGCGTAGCGTCTATTCATGAATCATTCGTATTGGCAACTTATGCATCAGGTTTAATCCCTGTTATCCTTTATGACCCCAAGGATGATATGGTCAGGAAAAGAGTCGAGGAGATCCCTAATGTTTTCCCGGGGACTAACCTGAGTGTTGTCAAGGTTAAAACGGGGGAGAAGATCCCGGCCCTAGAGACTAAACTCCCTAGGTCTCAAATCCCGGAGGGGGTCTCGTTAAACCGCTATAGGAGAAGGTCGCTCTATTTATGGGCGTTAGAAGAGATGGCTAAGAAAGTAAATATCGACGCAGAGGCAGAAATTCCCGGAGTGTATTATGTTGAGGTAGACCCTGAGAAATGCGTTTTATGTGGTGTCTGTGTAAGGGCATGTCAAATGCTTGTCCCTGATATGAAAACACAGAATGACCTTACGTCTCTTGAATACAATATCCCTTATTGTATAGGTTCGCAGAGGTGTGTTAAGAACTGCCCAGAAAACGCTATAAAAGTCGAGAGGATAGCTAAGTTTAAAGAACTCCAGAAAGTTAGAGTTAACCAAGCTAAGGTGACTAAATGTAGATATTGTGGAAAACCTATAGGTACAGTAAAGATAAAGGGAAAAGTAGACACTTTATTAGTCCAATTCGGTTTCCTTGGGGCTGCTCAATACACGGATGTGTGTAATGAGTGCAAACAAAAGGAGCTCACAAAGATGTGGATTGAAAATTATCTGAAAAGCAGAGATAAGGTGTCATAATATGTATGTTATTTTATTTAACGTAATCGATAGTCTGATAAAGCCTGAAGAGAAATTTGCATCAGTAGTGAGAGAAATACAGTGTGTAATAAACGGTTACTCTCTGAGTAGAGTCTACGTAAGTTATTCCTCTATTTTAGATACGGCGTACAAGGAGTGGAGGGATAAATTAATTAAGTCACCTTTATACGAAGACTCTTTGTTTTTAGAGGAACTAAGCTATAGAGCGAGGATATATATCGTCACAAATTTAGACAAAATGTCGGTAAAACAGTTACTGGTCAGGAATAACCTTGATGTATTTGTTCAAGATGTAATATCTTCAGAAGACGTAAAAAGATATAAGCCTTCCAGGGAGTTCTTCGAATATGTTAGTAAAAAAGTTAATTCACCTATCCCTTCTATTATGTTAATTTCTTCAAATCCCTATGATGTGCTAGTAGCTAAGTCTTTAAACATGAAAGCGCACTGGTTGAATAGAAAAGGTGAGGTTTTCATATTCCCTTCTAATTTACAGCCAGATAGTGTTATTAAAAGTATAAAAAGTATAGCGGAGAGTACAGCTCAGCATAAAGTAGACTCGTCAATGGGAGACTCTGCCCTGAGGTGTAGTTAAGGTGGTAGCGGATTCCCAGATATATGACTGGTTTACAGAGTTAGGGATGAAAGTAGAGAAAATAGCTAGCGGTAACTTTTATTTTCATATTACAATAGCACCGCCTATCGGTGAAGGCGTTAAAGTCTCAATTATCAGGACTAACCCTAATTCTACATATTATATAGTTACTACAGTAGTAGACCTTGACTTAAATAAAATAAAAAAGGAACCTTCACTACTTAGGAACATAAAGAGAGAGCTAATGAGGATGAACGTAGAATTCTTCCTGCTCCCACCCGATGCTGAAGTCCCGAAGTCAATACAGATAGCCAAAATAGTTTTCATAGACGGTCTAACCAAGAACGAAATGCTTAACGTAGTGGAGCTAGTTAAAAACTCAGCGTACTTGACTCTGAGCTGGCTTGAAGGTCCTTAACGCTAGAAAGAACAGTATAGCTGACAAAAACCCTAAAGAGCTGAGTAGTCCCCACAAGACGATTGGTGAATAAAGGAAGAAAGTCATTAAGTAGCTTGCTAAGGAAGAGCCAAAGACCCTACCCAATGAGGTAAATATCCCGAATACTCCTATCTGCTTTCCCCTCTGCCTCTTCTCGGTAAAAGACGTCGCCACAGCTTGGACTAAGGGGGAAACAATAATTTCAGCCAAAGTGATAAAAATTATGTCCACCGCAGCCTCAGAGAAGTTGGTAATAAACGCTACTGCAAAATACGACACACCGTATATTATACATCCTAAAGGTAGGAATTTCCTAACATTAGAAAGCATTTTTCCGATATAGTCCTGCAGGACTACAATCATCATCCCGTTTATCATAAAGAGAAAACTCACCTGGACAACAGTAAAATGGGTTACTGTGGTGTAAAAAGTAATTAACCCGAACCCTAATTGGCTCATAAGCATGAAAATCAGTGCTGAAGGTATGAGGAACTTGAGTAATTTTTTAGAGACAGTGAATGAGACTTCAACACCTCCACGGAACTCCGGTAATAGCCTTACAAAGTATATAGGTATTAGGGCAATAAAACCCGCTATGAGCAGTAGCTTATTAAAACCTAAAGTTTGAAAGATATATCCACCGACCAGCGGTCCTATAGCCCACCCGGCATTTATCCCTACTCTTTGCCTACTAAAGGCCCTGATCAGGCTGTCGAGGTCGTCTTCAAAAATGTCACCTACAATAGACGTAGACGCGACAAAATAAATATCGTTAAAGAAAGTTTGGGCTAAGATTAGCGTAGACACGAGAATCGCTGAAGCAATTTGAGAGGCCATCATTATTGAAATAGACGCCATGGTGATAGCTAAATACATGCCTTTTCTTCTACCTAAAGTATCGGTCAAAATACCTCCTACATAATAAGCACCTAACCCTATAACGCCTTGTAAAAGGTAAAATAACGAAACCACGGTAAGGGGAAGTTTATAAACAGTATATAATGCGTACCCTATAAAAGGCCATATTAAAGACCCACCTAAAGCCCTGAAAGCTCCTATGAGGGCTATCTTGTTAATATTGTCCAACCTTTGTCATTTAAAATCAGCCATACACGTTTTTGAGTTTAAGCCCGGTTATTACACTTCTTTAATTCTTCAATTATTTTACTTACTAAAATGGATAACTCATCGACAGCTTTTTCAAGTGACTTCCTACCCTTATCTTCATCGATCTCCACTTTACCACCAATATTAATAATACCGTATTTATTTGCCTCACTAATAGGTATAGTCTTAAACACCCCTTCATTTACTGTGTAGTCGTCTACTGACTCTAGATTTTCTTTTCTAACTAGCTCCTTATTGATAGCATAAATCCTAGAAGTTTCCGCAGACCCTGCGTGCATATCTATTACATTAAAGAGTTCTCTATCTCTTCCTACCATCGAGAAAACATGGACTTTAAAGCATTTATCCCCGTTCATATTAGTCTCTCTCCTCACAAGGTCTAAAACAGATTCATTACCTCCATGTCCGTTTACAATGACCAGAGATGAGACCCCCGCATTTTTAGAGGTAGTTACTATGTCCATAAGGAAATTAAACATGTTTATGTAACCGATTGAAAGGTGGGGGAAACCGTAGTGTTCCTTTGAGCAGCCGTAGTAAAGTGTAGGGTACAAGAGGACTTTATCTCTAAACTTCTCTTCCACCCTTTGAGCTATCCACTCCGCGATTATACCGTCTGTCCCTAGGGGTAAATGGGGTCCGTGTTGCTCTATACTGCCTATTGGCATTAACCCTATCTTTCCCCTTATTTCCTCCCTCGTAGCCTCTATCAACTTCATTTAAATCCCGTCAGAGGTTGTATCCCGTTTTTGTAGTATTTTTCTCTTTCCTCCTTTTTTACGTCCTCATAACCGATTACCTTCCTTGAAGGACTTTACTATGCTGGAGAAAGAATAAACTGTACTATCCCAACTGTATTTCTTAGCACATTCTAAGGCAACATCTCTGTATTCCTTATAACTACTAAGAAATTCTAATGTTGCTTTTAACAAAGATTCTTTATCACCAGTTTTGACTAATTTCACAGCTTTACAATCACCGTAATAATACTTTATCGCCGGGATATCATATGCCACTACTGGTATTCCGTTAGCTAGTGCTTCTGCCACTACTATTCCAAACGAGTCAACATAGGAGGGATAAACCATAATTTTTGAGGATTTCATTATAGAATAAAGATAAGATTTATCCTCAACTTTACCGAAATATTTTATTCCCTCAGTATCGGCTATGTATTTCTCTATGTCGAATCCGTTATCTGCAGGCCCTACAATTGCGAATGAATTGTATCCATATTTCTTCAATTCTTTCATTACGTAAATAGTGTCCGGTGTTCCTTTCATAAACCCCTGCCTGGCAACATTAATAGCATCGAATGAAAATTCTCCTAGAGGTTCTGACTTATTAATTAAATCTAGATCTATACCGGCTGGAGGTTCTAATGGTTTGCATTCGAGCCCAAATTCATTATAAACCTTTTCCATGAGGACTTTTCCGAGGCAGATGTTCATTTTATTTTTCCTTGCTCTCCTATATGAAAAATAGGTATTCAGAAACCATATAGTCCCTTCTATCGGATTAGTTTTTCTAATGAGGTTAAGCCAAAATTTATATAGAGGAAACTTCAGAAATGGTTCTAGGTATAATATATTAATAGTCTTTGATGTCCAGAAGCCTATCACAAAATCATATTCTTTCAAATACTTATTCACCAAGTAGCGTACGTAGACATTGCGGAGTAAATATCTATAACTTTTACCTATTATATTTCTCGTAGAAAAAGGTATTCTGATTATCTTGTGCATT
The DNA here is from genome assembly GCF_019704315.1 of Stygiolobus caldivivus. NCBI lineage: Archaea > Thermoproteati > Thermoproteota > Thermoprotei > Sulfolobales > Sulfolobaceae > Stygiolobus > Stygiolobus caldivivus. The sequence goes on from NZ_AP024597.1 coordinate 2,205,275, forward strand.
TCGATATTAGAAGCTAGTTGCGGGTATACATCAGTAATACTCCTATCTTTTTTTCCTAATAGTTCTAGTATCCCAAATGATATACCAAAAGCTTTACTCCTCTTTATTATTTCAGTAATAATTGTAGTAGCTCCAGATAAAGTAGGCTCGCCTATGCTTACGTAGAGAATTCTTATCATTCCAGATCACTAAGCTTATAGTGTAATATAAGTTTTACTTTTTTCAAATTTTAACACCTTTAAATCAATAATTATCATTAAATATAGGGTTATAAAACTAAAAATGTTTATTTAGTTAGAACCTACTATAAGTCAGTATATAACATATAATGCGAACTCCCTGAGGCTTTAAAGGTTACATCTCCTAATCTGATATACTAAACAAGCCTTATGTAGTTCGCGTGACTTCAGCAATTCAAACCTCTTTCGAAATTTGTATTTATCTTATTAAAGTGAGGTTTTAAATATTAATTGCAAATTAAGTAATATTAACATAGAGTAGTGTATAAAGCGTACATCAAGGACATTATAGCATATACTATTGTAAAGAATTAACCATACATATTCTATTATTTGTGAATGAATTATATTAATTCCATGAAGAATATTACAATTTGTAATAGACGCTTAAGCAATCTTGTAAAGTGCCCAAAATTTTTATGCTAACTTTTTGCATCATAATATTCATTAGATTTTTAAGTTCCTAGCGATGTAGGTCCTTATTAAACTTTAATTATCATTTTGAAAATGTTTAAATCCTTATGTATAAATATGGGAACTTTATCAAAATAAATTACAACTATGTTAGGAGTTATTTTAAAAAAACAAGTATATTCTTGGCGACATAGCAAGTTGACATAAGAACAATAAACTATGCAAAAGATGATACGTTCGAAAAGATCCAAGATAAGCTATTTCCCGGTTGGTATTGGATGGAAGGTATAAGTTAGGAAGACCTTTCTTCACGTCCTCGAGCAGGAGGTCAGGTCGAATAAGTTTCGATTTTAGCTCCATTCACACCTCGTATCTCAGTGCCTTTGCAGGCTCTATTTTAGACGCCCTATACGCAGGGACAATACCAGCAATAGTGGTAATTATCATTATTGATATGAAGAGCCCGATTCCTTGCCCCAGATAAAACTCCGGCGACGCGTTCAAACCCCTAAAAATCGGTGAACTAAGTATGAGGTCTAGGAACGCAAAAGAACTGAGATAGCCTATCAGTATTCCTATTCCTCCTCCTATTATTCCCATTATTGTAGCCTCTGTTAGGAATGTCAGCATTACCTGCGTCCTCGTGAAGCCTAAGGACATGAGGAGCCCAATCTCCCTAGTCCTCTCCACCACAGCAGTAATCATCGTAGTCAAAACGCTGATGAACGCAACTATAAAAGACGCTGAGCCTACAATAGCTAATAGCAAGTTAAATGCCGATACCTGCTGTTGAATAAAAGTTATCTCGTCTTGGGTAGTAAATACTTGGACATAAGAACCCAAGTACGTATGTATCTGGTTCACTATGTTTTGAACATTACCTAAAGAAGACGCAACAACTATGGCTCCTGAATATTCTGAACCGTAAATCGACCTACCTAATGAGTCTGAAGCTAAGAGCCCTCTGTTTATGTCAATTGTACCTAATGTTATACCGTAATTATTTAACTCGCCGGTCACGAAAAACGTTATGGTCTTCTTACTACCATCGGGCAGTAATATACACGATGTGATCTCTTGGCCCGTGTGATAAGTGGGTTGTCCTAGGTACTGGGGGGTAGCTATATAATAGCCTACGTCGACTTCGTTTAGGGAACTCCCTGCGGGGTACAGCCCGTTTTGTAGCCCCAACCCGGGTAGGGCTACTTCTAACTCCTTCAAATTAGCCGACAGTATAGTCACGGGTTTTGGCCCCTGAGGAGTAAGCATTGTGGCCGCGATGGTATAATAAGGTACGACTACTTTAACGCCGGGTATCTGGGATAACGTTTCCACGACATAAGAAGAAATGTATTTTCCATTAGGGACGACTATAATGTCCTGCGGCGAGATATCTTTTTCGATCAAACCTAATGCTGAGTCAGAGACCCCTTGGACGGAAGCGGTAATTGCCACAATTATTAATGGTCCCACGACTATACCTAAGATTGTTAAGATTGCCCTAGTCCTCCTTTCGAATAAGGCGCCTAACGCAAGCCTAATTAGGTCATAAAGCTTCAAAACCTTTCACACCTCGTATCTCAGTGCTTTCGCAGGCTCTATTTTAGACGCCCTATACGCAGGGACAATACCAGCAATAGTGGTAATCAACACTATTACGAGGAATATACCTATAAGCTGTAATATAGATATTGAAGGTTGGATCTGAAAAGCCGCATTATGTCTTCCACCCGCACTAAAGGCCAAGCTTGTGAGGGCAAAAGAGCCTAGATAACCCAATATAGTCCCTATTCCTCCTCCTATTATTCCCATTATTGTAGCCTCTGTTAGGAATGTCAGCATTACCTGCGTCCTCGTGAAGCCTAAGGACATGAGGAGCCCAATCTCCCTAGTCCTCTCCACCACAGCAGTAAACATTGTAGCTAGGACAGTAAAGAAGGCTACTACAAAAGAAGCCACTCCTGCGACTAACAGTAACGCTTCGAAAGAAGAAAGTTCTTCATTAACTAGGTGTAAGATCTGTGTACTTGCGGTAACTTGTACGTAGTTCCCGAACTCATCCTTTATTTCATTGACCAGAGTAGGCACTTCGGCTTCTGACGACGCTACCACAATAGCCCCCGAGTAGTTTGTACCACAAACGCTCTCTCCGAGAGAAAAAGGCGCGTATAACGCTTGGTTAAAATTAGCACCGCCGAAAGAAGTAAGCTGAGCTAATTGCCCTACTACTAGGAACGTCTTAGCCTCTTTTTGACCGTCAGGATAGAGGATATAGGTTACCATTATGTCTCCAGTGTGGTATGTAGGCTGACCTGAATACTGCGGGTTCGCGATATAGTAACCTACATCTAGTTCGTTATACGATGTCTCTGAGGGGAGGATACCGCTCTGTAACTTCAGACCGGGTATAACTACCTTTATGTAAGATATGTCCATTGAAAATATAACGGTAGGTTCTAACCCCTTAGGGGTAGCTATATAAGCAGGGATCAAATAATAGGGGACTACGGCTTTCACACCGGGGAGGTGCGAAATACTGTTTATCACGTAAGGGTTTAGAGTACCTTGTCCTTTAGGTGATAAATAAATGTTCAAGGGAGAGAAGAAGCTGGTCAAGTCTTGTGTGAGGCCGATATCAAACCCCTGAATGGTCGCGATCAAAGACACTACTATCAGCGGGCCTACCAAGATCCCTAAGATCACTAAGATAGCCCTAGTCTTCCTTTCAAATAATGAAGAAAAAGCGTAGGCGAAAGTGTCAACTGCTCTCATGTCTTCTCACCTTCTTAAGGACTAAGAACAGGATTATAGCGACTACTATTATAATTACAAGGACTAGAGCTATCCCCGAGAACTTGTGGTGTGATGGCTGTGAAGTAGGGACAGAAATCGTTGTTATTGTACCGTGGTAGCTATACGTCATATTTACTGTCTGGTACGTCGGAGTCTGATAAGATATAACGATGCTCACGTTGGGTTCATCAAAAGGTAATGTAATGGAAATGGGTAAAGGTGAGGCAGTAGGTAGCTGTCCAATATAGCTACTGCCTCCCGGGTAATAGACGATCACGTTATTAGCCTGTGTATTTCCTTCATTAAGGAGAGTAGCCTGAAAGATCTCACTATTGTTAACTAAGGTCAGGGAAGGCTGTAGTACCTCTATTGAAATTAGTCCAGTAATCATTATGGAAAAGTTTTCGTTATAAGTGACTAGACCGTCCTGGGTCTGGTATTGTAAACTTACTGATAAAGGTGCAACTGCTGTTGATGATATCGGAGAGAAAGCGTTAACGGTAAAAGTGTAATTTTCATGCGGAGGCAGTATCTGTAGGTTAAATTGTGTCTGAGATAAAGACAAGACTTGCGGGTTTGAATATATCTTCAAGTTCAGGTCGGTAAGAGTACTATTACCATTATTTGAGACCACTATTTTTACCTGCTGAGAGACTTGGTAATATAGTGTTGATGGGCTAACCGTAACTGCGACGCCATTTTCTGCTTGAGTCACTATAAGCGGTATTGTAAATGTCTGTGTGTTCTGTATGCCAGAGTAATAATACTCGACACTTACCTCTACCGGATATACGCCGGTAGCTAAGTAGGACGGCACGTATATACTAAAGGCTAAAGGTGAAGTAGAAGACGGTTCCAGTTCGTATATCGTATTATTACTTGAGCCGACGAGTTGGACTCCACTAAACACGGCACTTACATGGATATCGTATAGGGACTGGTTTGAGAGGTCTTTTAGGTAAAGGACTACCTGAGTCTGTTGCCCTTGGACTACAGTATTAGGATACAGTTTCACGCTTAGTAAGGGCTGGCTATAAATTGGCGTGATTATACTGCTTATAGAGCTATATCTACCATACTCCGTGAAATAGTTTATCATAAACGTTAGGTGGTATATGGGTTCAGCGTCCTTAGGAATTATAAACTCAACTTCTACCTGAGAAGACCCAAAGGGAGGTATTTCGGGTAAAGTATAATAGGGCTGAGATAAGGGTAGGGAGGTAGTGGATATATTCAGGGAATAGACTGGGTAAGGTAGAGGGTTGAAGACAGTGAGCTCACCTTGTGCACTACTCCCGGGGTAAGGAGGGGTCAACCAGTTTATGGACACTACTTCCGGTCCACTTTCGTTAAGGTCAATCTCTACGTATTCGGGGACTGAAAAAGTATACTCGACGCCCCCATATGTATATGACCCAGATATCGTCACGGGATATACCCCGGGCGTTGTACCGTACGGTGCATATAAGTTAACTTGTATTGGGAGTACCCCTTCAAAAGAGATGGGAGTAGTTATATTATAGCTCGAAATAATTATGTTTTGGGACTCTACATTAAAGGACGTGAGTTGAACACCGCTAGAGTTAAGGTACACCGTTAAGCTCGTTATCTTACCCGGGTATAGGAGTATTGGGTCTGTCTTTACAGTAAGCGGTTGCTTGGGGTATATGAAAATGCTACCGTTATTAAACGTCTTCGAGTGGACACCTCCTAACTGGTCCGTGAACGTTATTGTATAGTTTACCTTATAATACCCCGGAGAGACTGATGACGACACGTTGACCATCTGTGTACTGGAAACTACGGAGAAAGGTTGTACTGCGGGTATGGTGAAGTTTACGACTTGGTTACCGGATAAGCTGTAAACACCCTTAGGCAAGTCTACGGAGACCATTACGTTACTGTCTATTTTACTGCTCGGGTTTTCCACTATCACGGTTAACGGGGATAGGCCCTCACCCGGAGACACGAAATTGCCGTTTCCCCACTCAAAGGTCACCTTTGGGTAAACTACGGGTGATATGTAAATGGGGATCTCTTGGCTTGACTCGACCACACCACCATCATATGTGTAATTTACACCTAAGAAGACCTTGTAAAGGCCCGGTGAAACGTTTTGCGGGATCGTAAGGTAAAATACTATAATGGACTGTGTGGAATTGGCTGATAGAATATAACCCGGTATTGCTACGAACTGCTGACCAAAAGGCTGATACTCCATAGATTCTATTGAAGCACCTATAGCAAAAGCCCTAACTACCACGAATAGAGGTATATTAATATCACCCGGTGTAGCGTTTTGTGGCTGTACCAAGGAACCCCATTCAATTGCAGTAACAGGAGGTGCGGGGCCTCTGGCTATTATGACTACGTTAGAAGAAGCGACGAATGCTGAAATCGAACTTAAGACTAAGGCTACTATTAACATACTGTAAAGGAACTCTCTCTTCACCCTTCATCACCCCTCTATCCTCTCTATCGTACCGTCCCTTACGTGGACCTTCCTTTCAGCATAAGACGCAATATCAGGTTCATGAGTTACAAGGATTATGGTAGTCCCGAACTCTTTATTGGCTTTTATAAAGGTCTCCATGACTACCTTACTCGATACGGTATCGAGGTTTGCCGTAGGCTCGTCAGCTAAAAGGAGTTTAGGGTTCTGTGCTAAGGCCCTCGCAATTGCTATCCTCTGCTGCTGGCCTCCTGACATTTCGTTAGGTTTTTTATTAGCTAAATGTTCTAGCCCCAACCTGGCCAATACGTCTAACGCTACTTTCCTCCTCTCGGATTTAGGCACTCCTCGCGCGATCAAAGGTAGCTCTATATTCTCTATCGCAGTCATCCTTTCAATTAAGTTATAACTCTGGAACACAAACCCTATGTACTGGTTCCTTATCTTAGCTATTTCCTTATCCTTCATCTTAGTGACGTTCTTACCGTAAATTATAACGTCTCCCTCAGTGGGCTTACTGAGGGTACCGATAATTGTTAGGAGGGTCGTCTTCCCTGAGCCTGAAGGGCCTTGAATAGCTACAGTTTCTCCTTCGTTAATTTGCAAATCAATGCCCTTCAACGCCACTACGGGCACTTTTCCTTGGTATACTTTTTTTACGTTGTGTAACTCTACTACCGGTATACTAGGCATATCTCAATTATATCGTTTAAACTTAAATAGCCGATCGCTAGTTCAAAAAGTCAAACCAAGAATTTACTGATTAGCTGTTCTTTAATATAGTGGAATATTGACATTTTTTCTGTTTCTTACGTATAGATATATTTATTTCTGTTTAGAGTCGAAAAACGGGGATAGGTGACCGAACTCAGTATTAAAGCTAATCTACTCGCCCACCAATTTTATGGTGTAGAGAAGTTAGCTAAGCCTTTCAATGACTGTTTGTGGATCTAGACCTATGAGGTAAGCTTAGTAGACATTATACTTGATATAACATTTTGCGTAAAAGCCCTTGTGTCTAATATTTATTTACTAAATTCGTGCGTGTATCACACACTCTTACATAAATAATCTAAAATTTTAGTCATATTGCGTAAAACTAAGTATCAATATTAATAGGGCGATCCATGTTTACTTTGCGATTTCCATTTGTCTAAATAGGCTAAGATTATCACATTAAATATACACTAAAAAACAACAATATTAATACGTGGATCGTGTAGAGCATAAAGCGACGTGTCTATAAGCGGTTATAATTTAGTTTAATGTATAACACCTTACGTATAATGTATTATTTGTACACGGATTATACTAATTTAAGAGAGAAAATTACGATTCGTGAAGAGCCATTGGTCGTCCTATTAAAGTAAACATTCAGGGTCCTTAACTGTTACGATTTTTCATTAAATCTTGTCCTATTAAGCCCTTTTACCTAACCTTTGGAGTTGACCTATCCTCATATAATAGGTGGCAAAACAATTATTAATAAATGTCAATTAGTTATTCCTAATTATGAGCGAAGAAAAGGAAAGGCATCAGGAGGACAAAGTCGACAAATGGGATTTAATACTATTATTAGTAGAGATCCTTTTACTATTCGGTATCGTGGCTTCGCTCGTTGACATATTGCCAGTTTTAGCACACACATAGCTTACTATAAATCACGGGCATTTACTCGATTTAAAACAAAAATTTAGTTACATTTAGTTATATGGATCTTCTCATAATAATTATAAATAACTTAATTAACTACCTAATGAAGATAGGTTATTTCAATTCACAATAAAAACGTAAGCCGCCCAGCTAAGCTCTACAGCAACTTTACGCTAATAGCTACAGCGTAGTCAGTTTTGTACCCATTACCATTAGTGCAATTCGGTGTACAAATAACTTGGTTAAATACCTTTGAATAATTTTGTTTATTAAGTTTCAATACAATGTATATTTTATGTATATTGAAGGAGAGAGAGCGGTTAAAGGGGAAGGTATGTACATATCCGACCTGCCCGACCTACCCGGTACACTAAATATGGCTATTTTTAGGAGCCCAATAGCCCACGGGATAATTAGAAAAATAGACGTGAAAGACGTCATTGACCACGGTGGTATAGCCCTTACGCCGGAAGAACTCTCAAAGGTTATCATAAACCCGTTCCCTGTCACCGTTGATAAGAAGGTCGCATATTACCCTTTCGCTAGGGGTAAGGTCAGGTTTGTGGGGGAACCCATAGTCCTTGTATTAGCTAAAGACTACTATAAGGCTATAGACTTATTAGACTACGTACAAGTGGAACTTGAAGAATTAAAGCCCGTCGTTTCAATTGAAGACGCACTTAAAGGTGAACCTTTGGTCCATGAGGAAATAGGTACCAACGTCGTTATGGACAAGCACTTTTCCTTCGGTGACCCTAACATCTTTTCAAAAGCTGAGGTAGTTATCTCCCACCCGTTTAAGTTTAGCAGGCACTCCTCCATGCCTTTAGAACCTTACGGAGTCCTGGCCTACTTTAGAGACGAGCTCACTGTATGGTCCAATATACAAGGGCCTATGCTCCAAGCGTACTTCATAACTAAAGCCTTGAACATCCCGGTAACTAAACTCAAGCTAAAATCACCTAGGGATATAGGCGGTAGTTTCGGAATCAAGTACGAGGTATACCCTTATATCACGTTGGCAGCCGCTGCGTCTAAGCTACTAAACGTACCGGTAAGGTGGAATGAAAGTAAGACGGAGCACTTCATAGCGAGTTCAGCTGGGGCTGAAAGAAAGGGCGAAGTAGAAATAGCCGCGAATAGAGACGGGAAGATCCTCGGGATAAGGTATAACTTTATTGAAGACGTAGGGGCTTATGTGAGGCCTCCAGAGCCTGGAGCCCTATTCAGAGTACAAGGGTGCCTAAACGGCGCTTATGATATAAAGAACATTTCAGGTTGGTACAGGGTAGTCGTAACTAACAAATCACCTACTGGACTAAACAGAGGATATGGTGCACCTTCCTTCTTCTTCGCCCTTGAGACTGCTGTAGACCACCTCGCCGATGAGCTGGGTATTGACCCGTTCGAACTACGGTTAAAGAACTTAATAACAAGGTTCGACAACGTAATTGACGGTGTAGAGTTCTATGAGACACCAGGCGGCGGCCTCTATCCCAAGCAGGACTACGTGAAGGTGGTGATGTCGATCAAAGAAGAATACGAAAAGTGGAAAAATAGGGGAGATGCAGGAGTAGGCTTGGCCGTGTTTGTTGAACCTTCAGTGACAAACCTCGCCTACGTGGACTTAGCCTTAGATAATAGGAAGAACCCGCATTCAGCATCCGCTGATTACATAACTTTGAGTTTTAACCCGGACGGTACACTGTCTGTTTTCATTAACGGTACAAATGAAGGCTTAGGACATGAAACTACTATTGTAGACATAGTATGCAGGGAACTCGGGCTCAGACCCGAAGAAGTAAATGTAACCAACCAAGTAGACACTGACCAGCCTTGGAACCTCGCCAGTGGGAGCTACTCCAGTAGGTTCGCACCAGTAGTAGTCAGTGCATTGATGAGGGCAATTGAAGACTTGAAGGAGAAACTGACGACCCTAGCAAAGAAGTACCTAGAGTCGGAAGACGTAGTCTTAAAAGGAGGGAAGTTCGTAGACCCGAAAGACCCCCGGAAGTCAGTTGACATCAGGAGGTTAGTTTCGGCATACCACTGGAACCCCTCAGCCTTTAACGTTAATTTTCCCTTAGCATCGACAGGGTACTATTACTCCCCTCTTCTAAGGCCGGTAGAAGGGAATAGGATAAACTCAGCCCTAGGTTACGGGATTAACGCCCATTTAGCTGTAGTTAAAATGTCTGAAGGACAAATTAAGGTAATCAAATACGTAGTAGCACATGACATAGGGAAAATACTTGAAAAGGACATCCTAGAAGGGATCATGACCGGGAGTATCGTACACGGGATTAACATGGCGTTATACGAGGAACTCAAATATGACGAAAGGGGAAACCCTATAGTTACCACTCTAGATTCTTATGAGTCGTTAACGCTAGGCGACCTAGTAGGGACTGAAATAGAGTTTATACACTTTGAGACCCCTTCTCCCTATATCCCTTCAGGTGCGTACGGAGGGGGAGAAGGCCCCATAATGGGTGCTCCGGCAGCTATAGCTAACGCGGTGTCCAGGTTAGTAAAGAAGAGGATAAGTGAGACCCCGATCAGGGTGATTTAAGTGTTTGCCTTAGGTATACCGAGGCCTTTTAAATATGTTAGGGTGAAGACGTTAGAAGAAGCCTTAGACGCGTTGGAAGAAGGGAGACCGCTCGCGGGGGGCCAGAGCCTCCTGCCTATGTTGAGGCTTAGGATACCCTTTGAAAGCTTGGTGGACATAAACGAGCTAGACCTAGACTTTATCAGGAGGGAAGGTAACACTTATACTATTGGAGCGTTAACCAGACATAACGAAATAGCATCTAATGTCCCCCTATTAAGGGGAGTCGCGATAACCATAGCAGACCTGCAAGTTAGAAATAGGGGGACTATAGGGGGTTCCCTAGCTAATGCAGACCCCTCAGCGAATTATTACCCTGCACTAATAGTCCTAGGGGCTGAAGTCAAGGCTGTAAGCAAGAAAGGCAGTAGGAGGATAAAGGTAAAGGAACTATATGATAACCCCTACACTACTACCCTAAGGGAAGGTGAACTAATAACTGAAGTATCAGTAAAAGAGCCTAGAGATGCTAAACTTTACTTTAAAGTTATAAAGAAAGGGGGTTCGGCTTATCCCATCGCAGTACTAGCCTTATTAAAGGAAAGTAACGGAAAGTTACACGCTTCTATTGGAGGCGTTTTCCCTAAACCCATATTGCTCGAAGGTGAAAGTAAAGAAGAACTGGTAAAAAGCATAGAGGGATATAACGAGAAACCTTTATCAGACCACCACATGACCGGTGAAGGGAGGATAAAGCTCGTAAAAGACCTTATTAATACTTTTGACGAGGACTACCGAGAAATACACCTAATAGAAGGGAGGAAGATTAACTGGAAGACCGGTATAGGGGTAATGGCGACTGGCGAGATAAAAATAAGGGTCAAAGTAAACGGTAAACTCATAGAAGATACAGTAGAACCGAGGACGTTGTTACTTGACTTCTTAAGGAGAAACGGGTTTGTCGAAGTAAAGAGGGGGTGCGATGAAGGAAAATGCGGTGCTTGTACCGTGATACTTAACGGTGTCTCGGTGAAGTCGTGTTTAGTCTTAGCGATACAAGCTGTGGGTCTTGATATTAAGACTATAAGGGGGTTGGATGCCAGCCACCTCACAAGGTCTTTTGTCAGGAACTATGCGTCTCAGTGTGGTTATTGCACCCACGGTTTCCTCATGGTAAGTTATGATTACCTTAAAAATGTAGACCCTGAGGCGTCTGACGAGACCCTGAGGTACTCTGTGAAGAACATATGTAGGTGTACTGGGTATATTAACATAATAAGGGCTATAAAGGAGGCTGGTAAGGATGAAATATCAGGTTAAAGACGGGGTAGCTTGGGTCATATTAGACAGAGTGGAAAGGCTGAACGCCTTTGACGAAAAGAGCTGGGAGGAACTGGGAGAAAAAATGAGGAGGGCGAACGGCGATAATAACGTTAAAGTAGTGGTGCTCACCGGAGAAGGGAGGGCATTTTCAGCAGGAGATGACATATATGCTATGCTGGAGTTAAATAGTGTCGAGGATGCGAAACGTTTTTTTAACACTCTTTTCTCCGCTGTAGAGTCTATGATGGAACTGGAAAAGCCACTCATCTGTGCGGTAAACGGACTGGCGTATGGAGGAGGATGTGAGATACTCCTCTTTTGTGACATAGTTATAGCTAATAAAGACTCGAAATTTTCCATACCTGAGGCTAAGCTGGGGTTGATCCCCCCTATGGCTATCAGCGTAGGCCACAGACTGTGGGGCAGGGCTGTAACAAGGCTTGCGATTACTTCTGATGAAATTACCGCTGAAGAAGCTAAGCAAATAGGGATCGTAGACTACATAGTAGATGACGTAGTCAGGAAAGCTGAAGAAACCTCTAAAAAGATAATCGCCTCTGTAGACCTAGACTCAATACGGGCCATAAAGAGGTGGAGTAAGGCTGATAAAGAAAAAGTACGCAGGGCTATTATGGAGTTAGCCTTGTTAAGTCTCACTAGTTCAGCTAAAAGGAGGATGAATGATTTTAAAGAAAGTCACGATAAATCAAAAGAAAGGAAATTAAAGTAAAGATAAAAGCAGAGGCGTGTAAGCAAATAAATAAATAAAAAAGTAAAAAACCAACTAGTAGGAGTAAAACCCGTCCTTAACTTTTCTTTCCATCTCTCCTAATAACTTAGAGTTTATCCACATCCTGCCAAACCCCCCTATATTCTCCTCCTCTACAATCACTATTACGTTATTGGGGTCTCCCTTGATCCTCACAATAATTTCTTCTTCTTTATGATGTATATGCCCAGCCCTTTTAGTCCCCCTGATTAAATAGTCGTTGGGGCCGTTCTGGGTCAGAGTAGTCTGCCAACCGTCGGTTTTCAGGGAGTTCTCTATGTCTTGCGCAAACGCCTGCACGTTTATGTTGTTGTTTTCAAATACTTTCTGCATTAATGGATAAAATTCTTGACAATTATTAAAAATTAACTTTGTTTCAATATTCGCTTAATGTCCCTTTTTTCCTAGCCCTCTGGAACGAATACGAATAAAATGCTATCCCTAAAGGTAGTAGAATTACGGTAAATAGTAGGAGAGCTAGAACATATTCAGATAACTGGAATACCGTATATCCCTCAAGTATCGCATACCTCAAACCGTTAAGTGCCCAGGTCAAAGGTATCGCATAACTTACAAACCTAATAAACGAAGGGAGTACCGACACTGGGAACACGACTCCAGTAGTCAATGTGGTGAAAGTGGCAAAGAAGAATGATATGGGGTTCCCCTGTTTTACGATCATTGTGAACCCGGCTGAGATCATACCTAGCCCTAATGATGAAGTAAGGAGTAATAAGATAAGTACGACAGCGGAGAGGAAATTTATATCGTATTTAACGCCCAACGCATAACCAATAGCAAGGATCACTACAGCGTTAACAGTGTTGATGGTAAAGCCCCATAACGCGGAGTAAACAAGGAAGGATATTACACCGCCCGAAGATAGGACATAGTATTCAATAGTCCCGTATAGCTGTTCATTCCTCAGCCTCCCGCTTAGAGTAGTTATTACTGAAGATATGTAACCTTGAAACGCTAGGCCTACTACAATAAATGAGATATAAGACTCTCCTCTGAACCCGATAGATCTCACTATATTTCCTCCTAATGACGTCCCCACAAAGTAATAAGTAAATACCGGCAACACCCAAGATAAGACATTTAGTACCAGTTGAGTCCTATAACTAGCCCATATTTTAAAACCCCTTAAATATATGTAAGCGTATAACTTGTCTATTATCCCTCCCATCTCCTAAACCCTCCCCTCCTCCTGTTCCTCGTACTGTCTATCTCCTCATCTGTAAAATATACGAAAGCGTCTTCTAATGTGGGCTCTTCAACCCCTATCACGTCCCCCCATATTTTTACGTCCTTATCAGGTATCCTCAATAAGACCCTCCCGTGGAGGAAACCGCTCACATACTTCTCGTAACCTTTCGGTACGGTATCTGTTAGTACGACCTTTATTTTACCTATATTCGAGACTATCTCCTCTCTAGTCCCTTGAGCTACTATTTTTCCTCTTTTTAGCAAAACTATCTTATCAGCTAGGTCCTCTACCTCCTTCATGTTATGAGAGGTCATCAGGATAGTCTTACCCTCTTTAGACAAGCTCTTGACCAAGCTCCTGAAGTCTCTAGAGCTTACCGGATCCATGCCTAATGTAGGCTCGTCTAAGAGGATTACCGGTGGGTCTAATAGTAAAGCCCTAGCAAGCGCTAGCTTTCTCTGCATCCCGGTACTATACTTCATATATTGGACGTCTGAAAAGCTTGAAAGGCCTACCAGTTCAAGGAGCTCTTTAGCTCGCCTTTTAGCCTCGGATATGGAAAGCCCCTGAATAATGCCAAAGAAAACTAAGTTATCAAAACCTGAAAGCCTAAAATAAAACGCCCTTTCGCTAACCATCATTACACCCAAGTTTTTCCTCACCTTTTTCTCTTCCCTAATACTGACACCGTTTATCCTAGCGTCACCTTTATCTGGGATAATCAGTGTAGAGAGGATTTTTATCAGTGTAGTCTTTCCTGCACCGTTATGCCCTACTAGTGCTCCCACCCCAGAACTGGGGATATTAAAACTCACGTCGTCTAAGGCTTTGATCTCCCCGGATTTAATGCGAAAGGTTTTCGAGATGTGCTCAACTTCTATCAAGGGACGACATCACCTCCTGAAGCACTTTTTTAAGTTTATCTTTCAGTTCCTGGTCAAGTTCGTCTTTATTTTCCATAATAAACCTTAGATCTGAGACGACCTCTTCTATTATCGTCTCCAGTTGGTGTTTTGGGCTTAGAAATTCTCTCCCTAATTCAGTAATTTCATAGAACTTTTGAGCCCCATCGACCTTGCTTATAACTACATAACCCTCCTCCAGTAATTTATCGAGAGTTGGATAGATCGCCCCTGGTGAAGGCTTCCAAAAACCTTGAGTTACTCTCTCGATCTCTCTCATTATTTGAGCCCCGGTCATAGCACCTTTACTACTCAGGATCGACAGTATAATATGGCGTAATCTTCTCCTTCGTCTCATAGATATCATTATTGATATCGAAATATATAAAGAATAAGCTCAAAAATTACAATTCAAGTTTATTTTTACAAATACCGTCATCGTTTCCCATATACGTTTACCGTTTGCCCGTTAGAGGGCCCTTTAAAGGAAAGCGGTGAATAGTATCATCGCTAACCCGTATTCGGATGGATTGTTATGAAATTTTACACGCTTAACTAGTTTATACACACGCATAATAACTAAAAGAAAATATGAGCACTTACTAAAAATATATGCAATACGCGTATCGAGTTAAGGCGATGGAAGAAAGAGTTAGATAGACACCATGACATTTAATCGTTTATGAAGACAAATATTATGTTAGAGACGAAAAAGTTTCTTTTAACTAATTCCTTGGGCAAAAAAGCGATTATTTTGCGCTTATGCTCTCTTCAAGCTGTTTTAAGTTCTCTTTGTACACACTGTAGAAGTCCTTAATAGAGGCCATCAGGTGCCACCTGTCTTTTTCGTCTAATAGAGGCTCTAAGGAAGGCCCAATGGTCTTTCCTACTACTACTGGTTCGCTTACATGAATGACCTCGTCCTCATACTTGTGGGGGAACGCTATACTCATCACCTTGTTCTCGTTTAACGCTATTGCCCTTACAATCTCTTCAATAATGGTTCCCGGCCCCCATGTAGTCCCACCCATGACTCTTATTATTTCGCCCGGTATTTTCTTTACGTAATCTTCGACCTCACTCTTACTGACTCCCATCTCTTCTGTAAAGGGCTTTCCTTTTACCGTAACCGTGCTCCACAATACTACGGCGTCCTCTCCGTGTTCTCCCCCCACATACCCGTTAATATCGTATACGGGGACTTTCAGTTTTTTAGCTAAGTAAGACCTCATCCTCATTGTCTCTACCTGATCCCCGGTACTTATTGTGTACTCCCCCGAATATTTCATAAATACCGAGGCCATCATATCTACTGGGTTAGCTACCATAATGTAAATAGCACCTCTGTTCTTCTTTGCTATTTTATCTGCTAAATCTATCATTATCTTAGCGTTATCTACAAACAAGTCCCTCCTGCTCATCCCAGGCTTCCTTGGCTTACCCGCTGTAATTACCACTATATCAGACCCAGACACATCGTCAATATTGTTAGTACCAAGAACCTCGGTCTTAAGTTTTCTAGATGCTAAAGCATGTCTAAGCTCATGTTCAAACTTTTCTGGGAGTTCAGGGATTATATCATAAATTATTGCCTCATCAACATAACCGCCCATGATTACGTTAAACGCTATTGTTTGACCTATCTTACCTGCTCCAATAAATGCGACTTTTGTCATGGTTTATCACAAGAGAAGCTTCTCATCTATCTTATTTAAATTTACCTCACTAAATTTATTATCATTAATTAAACTAATAAGTTATGGATCTTTCAGATATATTAGCAGAGTATGTGACTTCAGTCCAGGACATTAATGACAGAGCGTATAAGGAAGCCAAGAGGAGAGTACTAGACTCGATAGCAGTGGCTATGGCGTCTAAAAATTCTCCTCCTGCTAAAATCGTGGAAGGGCTTTCCTCCGTATTTCAAGGAGGAGCCCCTACATTGGGTTTCTTTAACGCTACACCTGACTTTGCATCTTTTTATAATACACTCCTAATAAGGTACTTAGACTTTAATGATACATATCTGGGCTTGGAGCCCCTTCACCCAAGCGATATGATAGGCGGGCTATTATCGGTCTCCACCGAAGTGAAGGGCAGTGATATAATAAGGGCTATAGTAGTGGGATACGATGTTGGAGTAAACCTCTGTGATACGACATCCCTAAGGAAGAAGGGGTTCGACCACGTAAATTTCCTTGAGGTAGCTACAGCATCAGCCCTCTCTAACTTACTTTCACTAGATAGGGCTAAGGCTAAGAACGCTATATCGCTTTCAATTATCCCTCACGTAGCATTAAGGGAGACGAGGAGCGGTAAACTGTCTATGTGGAAAGCAGGTGCAGCTGCAGAAGCCGTTAGGAATGCCGTCTTCGCGACACTCCTCGCCAGAGCGGGGCTCACTGGACCAGAACTCCCCTTCTCTGGAATTTTCGGTTTCTCTACGGTAATTGCCAAGGACATGGACGTAGAAAAAATTAAACTAGACGGGAATGGGATATTAAGGACTTTCATAAAAAAATACCCCGTAGAATACCATGCCCAAGCTGCTGTCGAGACGTCTTTATCTCTGGACTACAGAGGTGAAATAAGGAAAGTCTTGGTGGAGACTTATGAGGCCGGAAAGACGATCCTCGCTGACAGCCGTGATAAATGGAGGCCTCAAAATAAGGAGACAGCCGATCACAGTTTACCTTTTATAGTTAGTGTTAGTCTCTTGAGGAAAGACTTCTGGTTGGACTCCTACTCTTTGATAGGCAACTCTGAAGTAGAGTCACTGATGGACAAGGTCGAAGTAGTAGAGAGGGAAGATTATACTAAAGTCTACCCCAATGAGCTACCTACAAAGGTCACGGTAATCACTGATCAGGGCGAGTTTAGCAAAGAAGTCAGGGTGCCAAGAGGGCACTACAATAACCCTATGAGTGATGAGGAGTTAGAAGAGAAAGCAATGAGGTTGGGTCTGACTAAAAGGCAGATAAGTATAATTAACAACTTCGACGATATGAAGGTGGGGGAATTTGTCAGAAGTCTTAAGGAAGTCTGATTTCCTAGTTATACCGGGCGTGTTTAACCCTTTTACCGCGTTATTGGCTGAGAAGGTAGGCTTTAAAGCCGTATACCTATCCGGTGGGGCCCTCACGTCCTCTTTAGGGCTACCAGATTTGGGTATGATAACCTTAGATGAATTAGCTTGGATGGTCAGGAGGATAAGGGAAGTAACGGACTTACCAATAATAGTAGATGCTGATACGGGCTTTGGAGAGGCGATTAACGTGTATAGGACTGTTAGAGTGCTTGAAAAAGCAGGTGCTAATGCGATCCAAATAGAAGACCAGGTATTACCTAAAAAATGTGGGCATCTGGAGGGAAAAGAAGTGATAACACCGAGGGACATGGTTTTAAAGATCAAGGCCGCCCTTAAGGCTAGGAGGGACATGCTAATAATAGCGAGGACTGATTCTAAGGCTATAAACGGCTTAGACGACGCGATAAACAGGGCCAAGCTCTACTTAGAAGCCGGTGCTGATGTAATTTTCCCAGAGGCACTGGAAAGCAAAGAGGAATTTGCTAAGTTCTCAAAAGAAGTCAGGGCCCCTTTGTTAGCTAATATGACGGAGTTTGGAAAGACGCCTTTTATAACGGCCGAAGAATTCAGGGATTTAGGTTACAAGTATGTCATCTTCCCAGTAACTATCTTCCGCGTAGCTGCCAAGGCTATGAAGGAAGCCCTTGAAGTCCTCCTTAAAGAGGGTACGCAGAAAAACTTACTGGACAAAATGATGACACGAAAAGAGCAGTACGAAGTCATCAATTATTACTTCTATGAGAACCTCGATAAAACACTTTCAAACGACAGTTAAAGCATTTTGCAATGTCACTTCTAACCTCTTTTTTCGTCATACCATAAAAGATCTTAAACTTGCCTAGGAAATTCGCTAGAAATCCTATAATGACCTTGCCCCTTATCATTTTACAATGAACTCATTTCTATAGGCTCCCTCATTTAGCACTTAGTAGCTCTTTTCCCTTTTTTGAATATTTTTCTTTAAAAGACTTATTATTGAATTTTTTCTTCTTTAAACCTATTTTAATATTTTTCTTTCATAACTAATTTGAGAAAGATTTATAGTTTACAAATTCGATATAAGTATTTATGAGTGGGATTAAAGTCAAGAGTTTAATTACAAGACCCCCAATCAAGGTCTCAAAAGGGACAAGGACGTTAGACGCCGTAAAATTAATGGCACAGAACAACGTGGGTTCCGTATTGATCATGGACGGTGAAAAAGCAGTGGGTATATTTACCGAGAGGGATTTGTTAAAGGCAGTAGCGAAGGGCGAAGACTTGAACAAGCCCGTCGAAGAGCTGGGGACTCAGGGAAAATTATTTACCGTTAAGGAGGACGACCCCGTTGGTAAGGCAGCTTTACTAATGCACCAACATAACATCAGACACCTAGTAGTTCTTGACGGCCTAGATAAAGTCATTGGCGTTATTTCTATACGCGATATAATAAGTGAAAGGCACTTACTTTCTGCTTTATCCACTAAGCCTGAAGAAGAATGGTTAGGAGGTGACTGAAGTGTCACAGATAAGTAGGGGGTTGGAGGACGTATTAATAAAGACCACGTCCTTGACTTTTATTGACGGTATACACGGAGTTTTACGCTATAGGGGGTACGATATAAACGACTTGGTGGAGCACTCTTCTTATGAAGAGCTCATATACCTTATGCTATACGGTGAACTACCTTCTCAAAAACAACTGAGCGAACTAAAAGCTAAGATAAATGAAAGCTATGATGTACCGGAGCAAGTAATTAACATAATATACTCCTTACCTAGAAACTGTGATGTTATCGGTATAATGGAGAGTGCATTCGGTATAATGGCATCTATTTACAACCCAAAATGGGACAGGACAAAAGACCGTGATGTAGCCATTGGGATAATAGCTAAAACCGCCACAGTTACGGCTAACGCTTTTAGGGCTAAGGAAGGGCTAAAGCCCAAGATACCCAGGCCTTCCAGTAGTTATAGCAGGAGTTTCTTGGAGGCGTCATTCGACAAGGAGGTCAGCGATATAGAAGCAAAAGTCATGGACTCTGCACTAATCTTATACACAGACCACGAAGTCCCAGCTTCAACTACGGCAGGGTTAGTGGCGTCCTCTACGCTCTCGGACATGTACTCGTGCATCGTAGCGGCTTTAGCTGCCCTCAAGGGCCCCTTACATGGAGGAGCCGCTGAAGAGGCATTTAAACAGTTCGTTGAGATAGGTTCACCAGAGAAAGTAGAAGAGTGGTTTAAGACTAATATCATCGAAGGTAAGAAACGGCTTATGGGCTTCGGTCATAGAGTATATAAAACTTATGACCCTAGGGCTAAGATCTTTAAACGCCTAGCTGACGAGCTAACTAAAAACAATAAAGAAGGAAGGAGGTATTTTGAAATAGCAGAAAGACTCGAAAAATTAGGAGTAGATACCTTCAGCCCTAAGGGGATTTACCCTAATACGGACTTCTATTCCGGGATAGTATTTTACAGCCTAGGGTTCCCAATTTACATGTACACGGCTCTGTTTGCTTTAGCTAGGACTTTAGGGTGGCTTGCACATTTCATAGAGTATGTCGAAGAACAACACAGGCTCATAAGACCTAGGGCACTGTATATAGGACCAGAGTACAAAGAATATGTACCAATAGACAAACGATGAAACTCCGCTTTATTAACAGCTTTCCCCTTTTCCTTTTGTGGAATGGTGTCTTGTACTTTATTAAGCTACAGAAAGTAAAGAAAATAAAAGTCTTCCCGATTCACTGAAGTTCCTATATATTTGGAAAAAAAAAAAACGGTACATCTTTGACATCTCTTATCCACTCACTGAGTATGACAAACTTTTCGTATATCTGGTCTGGGACTGAGGGTACTTCCAGCTGCAAAAATTCGCTGGTTTCGACTTAAGACTTAGGGCTAAACAAGTTATCGATCTTACCTAGATAAGACTATTTGCTGACCTTCTCCTCCGTTTATATAATACGTAATATCTACTATATACCTCTTTTCCTTTTTTATAAATTAAACTAAGGTACGGTACAACAGATGAAATTTCAACTTAATATAAACAGTATATTGCGGGACTAGTTGTATAATAAATAGCCATTTAAAGATAGACCTATTAATATTAAACATGAGTTCGACTTTTTATCTCGCTAACCGAGTTTAAAAGTATGTCTAGGCCTTTCCTGCGAGAGTCTTCAGGGTTAGTGAAAAACGCTACACTGAAGGACTTGGTTATGTTAAACGTAGCAAATATGGGCGCAGGGTTAGCCGTATTCGAAGGTATCTCTCCTTATATCCAACCTGGTTCTGTCCTCTGGCTAACTTCTCTCCTTACTTTCCTGTTGACCCTCCCCTTAGTATTCACATACACTAACTTACTAATGAGGATGCCTAGGACGGGAGGAGACTATGTTTGGATATCTAGAAAATTAAACGGTAAGGTAGGGGCTGTGATGGGAGTCGCCTTTGCTTTTAATATGCCACCTTATTTTGCACTATCAGCGTTCTTTTCGGTCTCAGCTATAAACCTAGTGCTATACGAGATTGGGGTACTTAACCGCCAACCAAGCTTAGTCTACCTATCGAATAACGTCTTTGTAAACCCGTACGGTACGGTCACCTTAACGCAAGACCTACTGATCTATGCTTTAGGTGCTACCGCGTTCATAATTATCATCCTAATAAATATCTTGAGACCTAAATGGGGCTTCACCTTGACAACGGTACTAGGCTTTTTCTCAGTCTTTACATTAGTACTCGCTATTGCTGTAGTGGGGCTCAGTGCAGGCTCTATCAGGTCTCAACTTCCGGTCTTTGTTAAAGAGTTTGACCTATCGCCTACTTCAACGTCCCCTTGGAGTTTCAGTTGGGGGTCAACACTTTATATGATACCTTTCTTCTTGTCCTTCGCTTACATTTGGCTCTATGCGGGACCTGCTGTAGCGTCTGAAGCAAAGGAAGGCTCTTTGAAGTGGAACTTGTACCTAGGGAGTTTAATTACACTGCTTACAATAACCGTCCCGTTTTTGGAAATGTACGTAGAAGTAGGGTGCCCAACTAATACAGCCTATTATCCCACCTTTACGTACAATTTCTGGAGCTTAGCGATATTCCTCTCCCACAGCCCTATACTGGAGTGGGTACTGGGACTGGGGCTCATAGCATGGAACTTCTTTGTTATGGCTTTCGGTGTAGTAGTATTTGCTAGATACGTGTTCGCCTTTGCCTTTGACAGGCTGTTTCCATCAATATTTGCTAAGCTTAATAAATTCGCCTCACCGGTATATGCCCACCTATTGGACTTAGCTACTACTCTAGTCTTCCTCAGCCTCCCCATCATCTCGGTGAGTGGGGCTACCGCC
Organism: Stygiolobus caldivivus; assembly: GCF_019704315.1. Taxonomy (NCBI): domain Archaea; kingdom Thermoproteati; phylum Thermoproteota; class Thermoprotei; order Sulfolobales; family Sulfolobaceae; genus Stygiolobus; species Stygiolobus caldivivus. The sequence continues at coordinate 2,227,009 of NZ_AP024597.1, forward strand.
CTATACTCTTATACTCCGCTGGCCTTAGCCTATTTGATCCTCGTGTCGTTAGCTGGAGTTAAGGTGGGCCTTCAAGAGAAGAGTTACCCCCTACTTATTGGTTCGGCACTCTCTACCATTATAATGGCCTTAATGGAAGCTGAGATCCTTGACCCCTATAATAACTACGGCTTTAGTGTAGTCGGGACTAGTGGGGTAAACTGGATAGCAACGGGATATATCTTGTCTCTGGTCGGCCTCGGGTTGGTAACATATACTCTAGCTAAGGTCATAAGAAAAAGAGAAGGTATAGACGTAGATTTGGTCTACAAAGAAATACCCCCCGAGTAGTTTAAATAATTAGATAATCTACATTATCGATTTTTTCTTTACCATTTTACTATAAATAAACTCTCAATTACTTAGATCTGATTATCCTTCAAATTGAATGTTCTGTTACTAATACACTTAATTTACTAATTTTATCTATGTTCAGAATAATTTTATAAGCTAAGAAGTATATACTGTACTACTATGCACATAACCGTAGATACGCATGGGTTATTAGGGGCCTTGTTAACTTTTATCATAGCCTGGGTAATAACCTCCATACCGGTGTGGATAGCGTCCAAAGCTTTCTCTAAGGACAGTTCATTCGGTAGGGCCTTATTGGCTACCCTGATGGCTTACATAGTATTTAGTATACTGGTGTTCATCTTTACCTTCATAGGGTTACCACTTATAGGAGTGATAGTAGGGTTTATAGGAATATTAGCAGTGCTGAAATCCGTATTCGATACAGGTTGGTTAGGGGCTTTAGGTATAGCTATTTTAGCGGTGATCGTGTACATAATAATAGCGTTCATCCTAGCACTGCTGGGAATAGCTGTAATACATCTCTTATGATTTCGTAAAAGAGGTAAAGATTTTTTCTCTTTAATCAGTCCCTATGTTGTAAAGTTTTTAGAAAAAACTACATAACTTCAAATCCCTTAAAGTTACACGCTCAACTGATAGGATAATGAAGCCCAATAGATATTTCCGAATTGCGTTAAAGAGGAAACCGGGACGCTATAGTAAGGTGTCACTTGATTATGACACGAATCGTTCACGACCTGATAAGGTATGTATTGGGCTATAGGAGCTCCTTGCCAATTCGGCCAATAAGGTGAATACAGTTGTTGAGGATAAATGATAATGTTTACAGTTTCAGATGGAGCTATTGTCCTACCTACATAGTAAATGAAAAGCTGTACACCTCTCCCATTAGTTATTATAATGTATGTAATTGTACTAGGTACCTTGCCAGTGTTAGTTATAGTAATCGTTATATTGCTTAAATTATATTTGTAAATTCCCAAAGCTTTACCATGGTATGACCCTATACCTACCCCACAATCACTGTGAGAGACCTCACTGTAATACGCTGTAGCTGATATTGACAAGTCCTCGTTCTCGTGGTCATATATACTTATTTGACCCTGAGAAAGCTCTGCCCCCACAGCCTGGAAAGAGTCGAAATAATATAAGATCAAAGCCACTGAGGCTGCCACTATTAGCAGTAATATGACTATCCCGATAACAGAGCCAAGCCCTTTCATACGAAGAGTAAAAACTCGTACCCTATTTATAAGGATATTGCGGAACAAGAATTTTCATTGTTTTTCACTATAAAAAAGTAAAAGAAATGTAAACGAAAAATCACATAGTTAGTAGAAGTCATTTACACTTTATGACCCAGATCCTAGTGTAGTAAAGGACCAGAGAGTAATTCAGGTTTTGCGTCTGTCGGCAAAGCTAAAAATAGAGCCGTGATAGAACTAGGAAAGTAGTTTTTTGTATAATGCGTCACTTTAACACAGATACAAAGTATAACTACAACCTATTAGCTTAAACTTTCCAATTGTTAATTATGCTCATTATTAAGGTAGTAGGAGTACTTGTTCGAAGCAAAGAAGGATTTGGTATTGTAAAGAGTAAAACTATCTCAATAGATCTGGAAAGTAAATCATAACATCAATCCTATATTTATTTCTATTCCTAAGATCTGAATATATCTAAACTTAAAATTATAATTATTTCTTTATCAAAGGTTGCTTTTCTTTGACTTCCCTTTATCCTCACCCTCTACTATACCTTCAGTAATTTTCTTTTTACTTAGCTTAGTTTTTTTCGCCTTGACGTTGAATTGGTAGAACACTTTTCCGTATCCTCTGTCTTCATTAAGATAACCTAGTGCAGTAAGTTTCCTTAACCTCCTATAGGTAGTGGATTTAGGTAACCCAGTAAAAGTAGAAATCTCGGTCAAGGTCTTATACCCTCTTTTGATTGCTTCCAGTATCATAAGGTCTCTATTATCTAATTTTTCGCTGACTAATTCTACTTCTTCTTTTGCACTTTTATGCTTCTTTAGGAAAAAAATCGATATTAGTAAAATCCCTAATATAGGGATAACAAATATAGGGATAACAAATTGAAGCGCCACTATATAACTGAGGCTAATAAAATAAGTGAGAAATTTCGATATACTCTCTCCCATATTCATACTAATAGAATATTCAAAGTAAGGAAGTGAAATAGAAGTTCCAGCACTTAGCATAATCTTTACTACTCATTTTGATATATAAGGCTTTCTACATTTAGTAATCTAACCTTCCTATGATAAGTTTTTTGGTATAGAAAGTATTTTCTTAAATTTTTAGATTAAAAACTAAAAAAAATTATAAAAGTATATATTAAAAAATATAGTGGAAATAGGGTGAAAAAGGGAATTTTTTATAATGAAACACAGAAAAATTGTAAAACTTCACAATTTCAATTTACGTTTCAATTAGCGTTTCATCGACTTTATTTTTAAAGACCAAAGCTAAAGACAGTTTTTGAGAAAAAATGGCTCATATACATAAAAAAATTGGTAAAAAGACAAAAAAAGGTCTATCTAATATAGTTGGATCTCTACTATTAATAGTATTAACAATAGTAGCAGCACTTCTGATAGGCCACTTCGTATTTGGACTATTCTCTGCGAACAGTCATAACGCAGGAATATCAATAAGTGATGCCTCCGTGATAATCCCCGCCGGAGAGTACACTACAAATGGGGCAAGTGTTACCATAACTATAACTGACAGCGGAAACGACCCCTTAGTACTACAATATGTAACTCTAGTAGCCAATGGTAATTCATACACGCTGTTTGGCGGTGGCAAAACTTACATAAAGCCAGTGTCTACTGTATACCAAAAAGTTGGTAACGGATACCTAATTGAACCAGGCCAGTCGCTGACATTACAAGGTGTGATAAGCTCAGCTAACGGACCGGCTCTACTACAAACAGGGCAGACGGTAGTCTTCCAGGTCTCAGGAGTAGACAACGTAACAGCCCAGTCGTTAAGCCAGCAGATGAGCGTAGTGATACAAGACTGAAAAGGTGGAGCCTGAGATGGTTCAAAGGGAGGGGAGGGGGCTTAGCAATATATTAGGCTCCCTCCTCCTGATTTTAATCGTTTTTTTAGCCTGGGCTTTCCTCTACCAATACGGCTTAAATTACATTCACATCCTTTCCTCTTCCCCTGACATTTCGGTCAGGGCTGTGGTGATATTGATGAACTACCAGACTGTTAAAAACCCCGGAACAGTTATGTTAGAGCTCTACATTTCAGACGACGCTTACACACCTTTTATCCTGCAACATGTCTACCTGACCAGCAACGGGATTGAAAAAGACTTGAGCAGTAACACGTTTTACACCGCAATAGTCCCGTATTCGCAGTTAAGCCATTATGAAGTGACCTTACCGATCTCCATAAGGCAGGCTTACACCCAGATGGTATACACATTTGCACCAAACTTCCAAGTAAACCAGTACTCGGACTGGGTCAACCAAGGTAATTACACCATAGTCACAGTTCAGGGACAGCTAGGTCCCTCCGTGATACAAATCCAGACTTCCGCACAGGTGGTGAGCGCATGAAAGCATTATCCCGAAAATTAAGAGAAAAGGCCTATAATAAGGGGTTGTCAGATGTAGTTGCAGCACTGCTTTCGATAGTAATAACTCTTGTTTTACTGGGAGCCTTTTTTGCCTTTAACGGAGGGTATTTTATCACTGCGTTTCAGAGACCTCAAGTCGCCTCTACACTACCTCTCCTCCAGCCCCTCTACTTGATAATAAACCCGCAAACACAAGGTTATCCCCAACAGCCCGGCATTATACTATTCCTCGTAAATTACGGTTCATCTCCGGTCCAAGTGGCCTATGCAATGGTAAACGACGCACAACAGCCTAACGTAACTTATGTATACTTGGTAGTCCCACCTAGTTCCAGTACCGGTGGTCAACCAAAGTTTATACCTTGCCCTACGGGCGAAATACAGCCGGGGAAGGAGTATGCGGTGCTTGTAGCTAACGTCCCGACTTCCCTAAACACATATTTTATAACACTAGTCTTCACGAATGGGTACTCTGAGGAGTTTGTCTTATCTCCGGGGGTGATACAATGAAGAGTCGGAGTAGGAAAGGTTTGGGTACCGTAATAGGTATAGTAATATTTATCCTCATACTATTAGTAGCCTTAGCACTAATACTGTCCTATCTGGGTGAGTTCCAGGCCGTAGGTGCACAGCTATCACAAGCCCAGATAAACATATACGACCACAACAACGCTAAACTAGGCGTTAGCCCTAGCATCCAATACCTAGAGTCTAGCCAGATCTATCAAGGCCAATGTCAGGAATTTTCTCACAGTGGGAGTCGCTACGTCTCTTGTTCTAACCCTTATGACCCGCATTATCCTGGTTATACAGTCTATTGCGATTATTATTACCAATTTCATGTCAAAGTCTATCAGTATTCAGACCCACAAGTCAGTGTGACTGTTAGTAACCCCTCTCAAATAACACAGACCGTCGAGTACTTAATACTGGCCTCCGGCGCACCCGACGCGCAATATACTAGCTATATAGCAAGTAACCAGCAGAACTCTCCGCCCAATTACCAGAGCTTAGCTAAGCCTGAATTGACCCAACTAGTGATACAAGGTGTAGGCCACACCATAGCTCCCAGCTCGTCCTACACAGCGACTGTCACTTGCGACCAACTCTACTCGCCTTATCTAAACGACCCCGCCAGCTCTCCAGTGGACTTATATATACCTTACCAATATTACCAGGTCAAGATAGAAGTTTACTGTTTTGAGGTCATACATTATTCCTATGGTGGACCTACACATACTCGCGGGCCATGGTATATTGGTACACATTATTACGCCTACTACAGTTATGAGCAATATAAACTGTACGACCCGTACTACGGTGCTCCACCTACTATTGGTAGTTACGTGCCAACTGACTGGCACAACTTACCTACAAGTCCAGTAACGCCTTACGGTAATGTATACTTCATAGCGTTTACTAACTTCGGTAATGAAGCCCACGCATACGTCCCACTCCCTGACCCTTATTGAGGTGATCCACGTGTCTGAACAGTCCTTAATCAAAATTTTAAAACCCGAAGTTAAAGGAACTGTACTTTTTGAGAAAGAACTGAAGTGGAGGTATGAAGAAAAAGGGGTCTCCTACCCCAGAGCCTTTGTAGTCAAGGACGAGTCTGGAGACCTCTATTACCAAGTCGATGAACCTGAACTAGACGACAAACAGATCAAGACTGTAGACAAGCTTAAGAAGACTCTCTACTATATTGTAAAGCCTTCCTCCAACGAAGACGAAATGATCCAGCAAATACTAATGCACCCAGACGTCAAGGGGGATCCTAACATAGGCTACTTCATATACCGTGACGTCTTACGTTATGGTCCACTGTCCCCGCTGTTTGATGACGAAGAATTAGAGGATATATCGTATTCAGGCTCTAGAGCAGGTCTCTATGGCGACGCCGTATGGGTGTTCCACAGGGAGTTCGGAACCTGGTTACCTACCAACGTACACCTGACTAAGGCGGACGCCGACTACCTAATACAAAGGATCGTCCTAAAGTCCGGTAAGTCGGTGACCCTTGCAAGGCCTATTGTTGACGGTATAACTCCTGAAGGGTACAGGTTTGCAGTTACATTCGGTAGTGAGGTCTCCCTACCCGGGTCGACGATCACTATCAGGAAGCCCCTTGAGGAGGTCTGGACTCTGTCTGACCTTGTGTATAAGCGGAAGACGGTCTCACCTATGACTGCCGCCGCACTGTGGTACGCACTAGAAAACAGGGGCGTTATCTTAGTGGTGGGTAGGACCGGAACTGGTAAGACTACGTTCATCAATGCATTAATGACCATACTCCCACCTTCTTGGAAAATAGTCACTGTCGAGGAAGTACCTGAGCTTAAGGTCATTTTCCCTAACTGGACTAGGTTAGTCGCTAGGAAGTCTACCACCTTCATGGAGTACAGTGATGCTATCGAGATCCCGCTGGACAAGCTGATTTCACATACCTTAAGGATAAGACCGGACTTCGTATCCGTAGGCGAGGTCAGGACTAAGGAGGAAATAAGGGAGTTCATCCACTCGGTCGCTAGCGGTCATGGAGGTGTAACGTCATTACACGCTGAGGACTATGATTCGTTAAAAGCTAGGTTTAACTATTCAGGCGTCGATGACTCGTTCTTCGCCTTAGTCACGATGGTGGTGTTCATAAACACGTACCCTAACCCAGAGAAGAAAGGGGGCCTGAGGAGGAGAGTGCAGGAGTCCGGAGAAGTCCTATTGAAAGGAGGCCAGGCCGTCTACAAGCAGCTTTCGTACTACAACCCGCTGAAGGACGACTGGGATGACTCTAAAATACCCATGAGTGAGAGGTTACTGCAGATAGCCCAGAGGAACGGGTTGACCCAGAAGGAACTTGAAGACGAGTTAAAGTCAAGGGTAGATTTTTTGGAGATTGTGTATGAGAAGAACTTGTCCTTAAACCAGTATAAGGAGGAGTTGATGAGGTTCTATGAGGCTAGGGGAATTATCTAATAAGGGGAAAAAGACTAAAAAAGCTACAGCCCCGAAAAAGGGGCCTAAGAAAAACAAGGGAAGATTGGAGTTTAAAGTTACACCGATAAACTTCCTCTTCACGCTAGTTATAAGTATTGTTATCCTAGCCCTAACAGTTTTGTCTTTTAAGTTCCTGAGTATACCTAACCTACCTTACCTGCAGAGCATGTTCTTAGGGCTCCTAGCTTATTCAGTAGTAATAACTGTTTATAACTACATGCATAGGTATGACGACTACCTAGAGGCAGTTATAATACCTTTAGTAGACAAGGCAAAGGTAATCGAAGACCCGAATAACTGGCTGTCGGAGATGATCCAATACGCGTGGCTGGGGTTACCGCTCTCGGCTATCCTCGGTATAGTAGTGTACATGGGCAGCGGAGTAGTCCTCTACTCAGCCTCAGCAGGTGCTGTAGCAGTAATAACCTATTTTTACCCGTGGGTGAAGACGTGGGACTATAGGAACTCCTTAGCGACTCAGGTAGAAAAAGAGCTCCCTGTAGTCTCTATTATGATGTGGAGCATGGCCCAGTTAGGTTACGGTGTAATGAAGATGGTGGAGGAACTGAAATCAAACGAGACTTATAGTGACCTCAAGGTGAAGGGCAGTAAAAAGAAGGAGAAAAAGAATAAGAAAAAGAGAGGGTCGCTTTTACTTTTCGGCAAGAGAAAGGCCCCTAACGATGGAGGGCATGAGGAAGTCAAAGAGAAGGTAGAACTGGAGTACTTAAAGGCTATACCTAGAGAGTTCCTCAAGATCCACCGCGATTTTGTCTTGTTCAATATCCCGCCTGAAGAGGCTATAGTAAGGGAAGCAAAGGACCACCCGTCTAAGGTGTTTGAGAGGTTGCTTTTGGGTGCAGTGTCTATATCGAGGAGTGGAGGGAGCCTGATGGAGTTTATGAACAGGATATCTGTTGAGGTGATGTTAGAACTTAGGAGGAGATGGGAGAACTTCGGAAAAGCAGCTTCGAACCTCGGCGAACTAGCCTTACTGTTCTTGCTAATAGTCCCCCTCTTTGCCATATGGTTTTCGGTATCGTCCAATAACCCTATCTACGGTACAGACAGTGTAGCGTTTTTCATGGTACCTCTGGTAGGTTTTGCGCTTTACATGTACCTGAGCTTAAGTGCACCACCAGAGGACGTGAAGATAGGTGGGGACGTGAAGAAAGGAGTTATTGCTCTGGTCGTGTCTATAATAGTCCTAGTAGCGTTAACTATTTTCAAGGTGATTACCCCGACCGGCCAGTTATTGTGGGTATACTTTGAAGTGCCGGTAATGTCCTTTTCGTTCTTCTACGGGTATTCGGTATACCAGAGGATAAAGGCCAAGAACGAAGCTGACGAGAAACTACCTATATTCGTGAGGTCTGTGGCTGAACTTATCAGGAGTACTGGCGATAACTTATATAACGCGTTAAGGAAGCTTGAGGAAGGTGATTTGCTCTCTACCACTTTGGTTAAAGTGACTACATTCGGTAAGCTTATAGACGATACCATATCCCGTTATGTGTCCGCGATGGTGACTACCGGTAACTTTAACCCTAGGACTGACTCTTGGATACTCAACACAGTATTTAGGAATTTGATGGAGATGGATAAGCAGGGAGTATTGAGGTATAACATATTCACCAGGTTGGCTGAAATTACTGACTCATATTACGACGCGATCATGGCTAAAAAGAGGAGCCTTTACATGTTCGTGGGAGCGGCTGCACTAGCCCCGGCGATAATGGCGGGTGTAGTAGTTATGACAGTATACGTGTTACACAGTATATCCGGTCTAGTCCAGATACCTAACCTGAACTTACAGAGCACTAACGGGATCGCCATACCTTCGGGGATAACGGGGCTGTTGAACTTTTTCACAGCTTTCATTAATGTAGGAAACGACGTGGATCAGATGCTGCCTACACTGGAGTTGATGATAGCCGAGACCGGTGTAATTTTCGGTGTGTTATATGCTAAAGCTGCAGACGGTACTGTAAAGAACACTTTCAGAATATTCCAAGTGTCAATAATCGCTGTAGTAAGTATTATAGTAATGCAAATAGCCCTTACTTACGTCACTCAGGTACCAAACCTGCTAACTTAAGTCCCAAAGCTAATTTCTTTTTATTCTTCTCCCACCCTTTGTTAAGCCCTTTAATTTTCCGAGATGTTAAGTTTTATCAATTTTTGTTAAGTTCATGACCAAGTTAGAAGGTGAAACCTAGCGCGGGCGACTCAGGAATTCTTTGTGAACTGCAATTTTCTCTGTTATACTCTGTCAGTTAATAAAGGACGAGGGTAATTTAATATAAGGAGACACTAGCTAGGCGCTATATAACCTACCTCCCACACATTTAAGTTTGCAGCAGTAGAAGGGGAAGGACTTGCCCTATAGTGTCTACCATAGTATAGTTACGAAAAGTTTATACTTTCTAACCTAATATAATCAATTTTGTAATGGAAGAGACTAATAAAGACAATCTTATCAAAAAACCTGTAGACGAGTTAGAAAAAGAACTTTCCACAGACTATACTAAGGGGCTATCAGAAGGAGAGGCACAGAATCGCTTACGTAAATACGGGCCTAACGAGATCGAAGAAAAGAAGGAGAACCCGCTAATTAACCTTGCGAAGAAGTTTTGGAACCCTAGTGCATGGGTCTTAGAAGCTGCCGCAGTGTTATCCCTTATACTAGGCAAGTACCTTGACTTTTACATTATAGTAGCACTAATAATATTTAACGCCATTTTAAGTTTCTCTGAAGAACAGAGGGCTAACAAAGCCCTTGAGATGCTAAAGAGTAGATTACAAGTCCAAGCTAGAGTTCTTAGGGACGAAAACTGGAAAAGTATACCTTCACGCCTTCTAGTCCCAGGTGATATCGTTAGGCTAAGGTTAGGTGACTTCGTCCCAGCGGATGTTAGACTAATAGAGGGCCAACTCGAAGTAGACCAGTCTGCCCTGACCGGGGAGAGCCTTACAGTAGCCAAGGGTAAGGGCGATGTTGTATACTCCGGGAGTATAATAAAGAGAGGTGAAGCTACTGGAGTAGTAATCTTAACAGGGAAAAACACATATTTCGGTAAAACTGCCCAGTTAGTCAGCATAGCGAAACCTCGCCTCAGGGTACAACAGGTGATCTCTAGAGTCGTCTTTTGGATGATGGTGATTGTCATAGTAATCTTGGGCATATCAGGTGCAGTTATCTTACTGAGGCATGAAAACCCTCTAGATTTCTTGCCTCTGGCACTTGTACTGGTTATAGGTGCGATCCCCATAGCTTTACCCGCAATGTTTACTATCAGTTTAGCTTTAGGTAGTGAAGAACTGTCAAAGGCAGGTGTTTTGGTGACTAGGCTTGACTCAATTGAGGGGGCATCCACAATGAACACACTAGCTTCAGATAAGACTGGAACGTTGACTGTAAACAAGCTATCTGTTCATAACGTTATTCCTTTAGAGGGAGACGATAAAGAAGTAATAACATATGGTGCTTTAGCTTCTAGGGAAGAAGACCAAGACCCCATAGACCTTGCATTTATAAACAAAGCTAAAGAATTAGGAGTAGAACTACAGAGCTGGAAAGTAGTAGAGTTTAAGCCTTTTGACCCGTCTACGAGGAGGACTGAAAGCTTGGTTGAAAAAGACGGGTCTACTTTTAGGGTAACTAAAGGCGCTATAGACGCTTTAGGTAAGCTTTGTGGACTAAAGGACATAGAAAAAATATACGAGAAAGCCCAGAGTGAGGCCAAAATAGGTTGTAGGGTACTTGCGGTAGCAAAAAATGACGGAGAGAAGTGGAAATTGGTGGGCCTAGTCTCCCTCAGAGACCCTCCTAGAGAGGACTCAGCTGAGCTCGTAAAAGAGCTAAGAGACCTTGGAGTGAAAGTAATTATGCTCACGGGTGATGCACAGCCTATAGCCCAAGAGATCGCTAAGGAAGTAGGTATAGGCCCTAATGTAGTTAAGGTAAATGAGTTTAAGGAGAACCCCAAGATAATAGACCAGATAGACGGTTTAGCCGAAGTCTATCCAGAGGATAAGTATACAGTAGTAAAGCTCCTCCAGCAGGAGGGGAGAGTAGTAGGTATGACGGGAGACGGAGTAAATGACGCGCCTGCTTTGAGGCAAGCGGACGTTGGGATCGCTGTCAGTAATGCTACCGATGTGGCTAAGGCTGCTGCTTCTGTAGTCCTGACTTCACCTGGGTTGAGAAATATCGTAGATATGGTCAAGATAGGGAGAAGGATATATGAGAGGATTAATATATGGATTTTAAGTAGGATTACGAGGACTTTTCAGAACGTAGTATTTATCGCTCTAGCCTTACTCCTCCTGAATAAGTTTGTGATATCTACATTCGGAATGGTCCTCTTGCTCTTTATGTTCGACTTTGTTACTCTAACAATGTCTACTGATAATGTACCGTGGAGTAAGAGGCCCGCTTCTTGGAATATATTCAACTTGGTTAAAGTGTCAATAATCTTGGGCATAGTAATGGTCGTTGAAAGCTTTATGATCCTATTCTTGGTAAACTCATTACCAACAAGACCATTACAAACCAGTATATTCCTTTACTTATTATATTCGAATATCTTCAACTTACTAAATATAAGGGAGAAAAGGAACTTCTGGGACAGTGCACCTAGCAAGGTAATGGGGCTGACAATGTTGGCGGATATTATAGCAGCTTTTGCTCTGGTCACTTTCGGTATACCCGGGCTGGTCGCAATACCTCCCACCTTAGCCCTAGAAATACTTGCCCTCTCCCTTACCCTCAACTTAATAGTGAACAATTTCATAAAGATCGGTGTTGAGAAGATACTCAAGGTAGAGTGGTAAAAATTTTTTAAATGATCGCTCCCAAATCGTTTTATGAATACCAGGTTAATAGGATTAATTATCTTTACGATAGTAGTAATAGGGGTAGCTGCTTCTTACATAGTAGCCTCTGTACTCAAAGTCTCTCTGAGTATAGTAGACGTAGTTAGCGCTATAATAATTGCAGTAGCAGGAGTTGCGATTACTACTGTAATTGCAAGGGTTCTCAAACAGAACGTAGGTAGCGTAACCAGGTTAATAGGATTAATTATCTTTACGATAGTAGTAATAGGGGTAGGGGTAGCTGCTTCTTACATAGTAGCCTCTGTACTCAAAGTCTCTCTGAGTATAGTAGACGTTGTTAACGCTATAATAATTGCAGTAGCAGGAGTTGCGATTACTACTGTAATTGCAAGGGTTCTCAAACAGAACGTAAGTAATGTAATAGGAAAGACTACAGGTGAGAGCCTGAGCTTGTTAGTACAAATTTTAGGGTATACGGTAGTAGGTGTAATAGCTATAACTGCTCTCCATGTCGGGATAACCAGTGCGTTATTCGGTGGGACAGTGTTCGGGCTCGTGGCAGGTCTGGCCTTACAGACATCTCTTGCTAATGTGTTCTCAGGCCTCTTCTTGATATTCAGTAGGCCTTTCGAGATAGGTGATAGGGTCACAATTAATACGTGGCAATACGGCCTTCTAGCCCCTACATACCCGCCTAAGTTCTGGAGTAATGATTTTCTAATACCCGGGTATACCGGAGTAATTACAGACATCAGCTTAATGTACACTACAATAGTCACTGACGAGAACGTGGTCATGAAAATACCTAATAATATCATGATCCAAGCTGCTGTATTTGTGCATAAAGAGGACTATAGGCTAGTCAGGACTAAATATGAAGTGCCTAAGGAGATAGACCCTGACGAGTTAATCCCAGAACTAAAGGAAAAGATCGGGGAATTAGACTTTGTAGTTAAAGAACCGCAGGTTAAAGTCCTTGACACGACGCTTAACACTTATGTGATCGCCGTGGACGCCTTTTGTAAAGGGACATACGAAGAGCCCCCTAGGAGCGAAATAATTAAGGTCATCATGAGGACCGTAAAGGAAATGCAGAGGGTTAAGGCAAAGTAATTTTTGACAGTAACGTACAATTTCTTAACTGTAGTGGTTTGAGGCTTTTTACCTTAGTCGGTTATTATCCAATACACTTCCACAACAGTTCTTCCTATCTAATGATTAAAGTTAAAGCCTATAATTCCCTAACTATTTATGTGAAGAAAAGCTTTCTTATTATAGGTATAGTATTCATAATTGTCAGTTTTATATTCCTTTATCTGCATTATTCTCTTACCTCAGATACTTTCAAGAAAGGTATAATTGTGCTTAACAGGGGTGAGTCCCGCTCACTCGACATAAACTATCAAAATTTTATCTTTGAGTACAAGGATAACATATCAAAACCGCTCAAAGTAGTCCCAATAAACGCCCAGATCATTAACACTAGTTATAGGAACGGTACGTATTACTTAATAGGAAATAGCTTTTATGGGTCTAAAATTATTATAGAAAATAATTATACAGAGGGAGTGCTAATAGGCTTCGTAATACTGGATAATTCCCCAGACTTGTTAGTATACTCCCTTTCATTAATGTTCTTTATAGTAAGCCTTATTGCTGGGGGAGTTATTGCAGGTATTTCTTTCCTGTTTAAAGATTCGGACACGGAGGTAAGTTAAATAACCTCCTAGACTTAGAACAGAGTATACAGAACGACGTGCTCTCCACTGTTTGACCACTAAGTATCCTGCCTACGAGTGACTCGATCATATCGTTAATTTCTTCGTCACTAATGACCTTCTTTACTTCCTCTTTCTTATTCTTTATCTGTTTTTCATAAGTAGTGGCAGAGATACCTACTTCTTTCGAAGCCTTTACTACTGGGATTCCTCTTTCTATAAGCCTCTTAGCTATTGCTATCCTAAGCACTGGTACAACCTCTCTAAACGCGTCCTCACAAGGTGTAGTTAACTTCTTCACATGTAAGATCTTTAAACCATTTCTAATAGTACTAAGTATAATTCTTAAAGGGAGGGGTTAATTAACACTGTTAAAGGTCTGGTGTAAAAAATGTCATCCCGCCTACTTTCAGTTTTCTTACCTTAAAGTTGTAGACGGAAGAGAGGAGTTCTTCTGTCAGGAGTTCTGGTCTCCCCTTGAAGTTAACTCTGCCCCTATTGAGCACGATAACCTCATCGGCATAGTTTACCATCTCCAATTCGTGAACCGCTATAAGGAACTGTTTTTCGTCCCTCAACTGGTTTATGATCTGGACTAACTTATACTTGTTAGCAAAGTCCACGTACGAGAACGGCTCATCCATCAATACTAAGTTCCCTTCACTCAAGGCTTTAGCTACCAACACAAGCCTCTTTTCGCCGCTACTTAAAGTATAAAAGTCCCTTTCCAAAAGCCTTTCTATACCTAATAGTTTTACATACTTATCGTAATCTCCCTTCCTCTTGCCGGCTGTTAGTACTTCATAAGTTTTCATCTGCGGCGAGAAGAACTCCGAAGGGGAATAGGACAAGATGCCTCTCTCAAGGAATAACTCACCCCCATCAGGCTTAATCATCCCAATTAACGTCCTTAAAAGCGTGGTCTTGCCAGACCCGTTAGGGCCCAGTAATAAAGTCACCCCTTTTTTTAACTCAAAGCTTAACTCATCAATAACGACTTTGTCCCCGAACTTAACCCTCAACCCTTTGACCATCATTTAACCTCACCAAAAGCGAAATAAGTACCGGAGAAGCCATTAGTGCAATAATTGGGGTAACAGGGATTAATGTACCGAACGCAGCGTGGGATATCACGTTCCCGATTAACATTAGAGAAGCACCCAAGACGGATGAATATATTGTTAGGTCCCTCATGTTACCCCCTACCATTTTTCTGACTAGGTGGGGTATCAGTATTCCTACAAAACCTATTACTCCGACTAAAGATACCTCGTATGAGACTACGAGACTTATAAAGACTAGCCAAAAAAGCCTGAACGCCTGAGGGTTAACACCGTGGGCGTAACTGATCTCATCACTTATAGAGACTAAGTCAATAGTCTTAGAGTAAAAGAGGGATAAGGACACTAAAGCGAAGGTCATTATCACTAGCGGCATGACTTGTCCCCACCCTACTACGCTCACTTCCCCTAAAAGCCAGAATAGTAGTGGGGGTATTTGCGGGTCTTTTTCCTCTAGTATAGTCAGGAGGATAGTGTAGATAGAAGTGAAGATATAAGATACTACTACCCCACCTACTACAAGGCCGTATATGCCCCCTCTTTTACCTATTAGGATAGTAAGCCCTGTTGAGACCAGGGAGAAGAGGAAAGCCATTAGAGGCTGTAAAAATGGAATTGTCAAGTAGCTGAAGAGGAAATAAGAGAGGACAGCCCCCAAAGCTCCTCCTGAAGCTGTGCCGGAAATATAAGGGTCTACTATGGGGTTCCTGAGTAAGTGTTGCATTATAGCACCGCTTATTGAGAGTGATACTCCTACTAGGATTGCGGTAACTATTGTAGGCAACCTAATTTTATAGATAATTATAGAATACAGACCCGAAGGGTGGACAATCTGGTTAAGTGGGATTACGACTTGACCCACCACTAGGGCTAACAGGAATGACGGGATAGGAGTTAAGAATAACAATAAGCCTAAAACCCTTTTGTTCACAAAATATGGATAGCTTATCCATGTAATAAATTTTACCTCACATTTACTAAAAAATAAGAAAAGGGGCTTAAATAAACGGTCAGGAAAAGACGGAGACAACTCGTAATGTTTGCTCATCTCCCCTAGTAGGGTCCTACTCTTGAGGCGTAAGCTTAAGAATAAATTGAAGAAGGTTTGGGGTTGAGCTTGCACCCCCCCCCCCCATTATACCGTGACTAAGAAATGGACGTAAGATGTAAAGGATACTCCCTACTTTACCGCATGCTTCAATTTTCTTAGACTAGGGCCCGAAAATTTTTGTTAAGTTCAAAAAACTAAGCGTTAATTTAAGAGCAAGTTTAACTTTGTCTCTGATAAAAATTCGACCGACCCACAAAGCAGATAGTTCCCAAAAACTTAAATATGTTGGATAACCTAACCATGTCTAATGAAGCCTTCGGTAATAGTCGGGGTAGTACTAGTATTGATTATTCTAGTCTCTGTTATAGTGTATATGCATTACTTTTCAGGTACACAGACAGTAGTCCCTAGTACCACGACTGCACCGCCTAAAAACCTTAGGATCGTGAGCTTGGCACCGTCTGATACGCAGATCCTAATATCTTTAGGTCTGGGTAAGGACATTGTGGGAATGGACATTTACTCTTATCAGTTATTGGAAGACCTTAACGAGACTTCGCTGGTGCCGTCAAACGTGACCGTGTTTAATAATATATGCCCGCCTAATATCTCGGGTATATTACTCCTCCACCCCAATAAGGTCCTGGTAGAATACGGTTTAGATGCTCATTACATACCCGAAATGGAGAAAGCTGGCTTACCTCTAATGATTACGAATAACGACTACGCATTATCATTAGCTCAAATAGAGGAGAACATCATTAGTATTGCCGAGTCTTTAAACGATACACAAGCTGGTATGCAGGTCGTAAAGTGGATGGAGTCCCAAGTCGAAAACTATACACCTACCGTTAGTACTGCATACTTTGACTGGATATGTAGTAACGGTGAAGCGTATACTGCGGGCGGGGACGTGTTCATTAACAACGTCTTAGAGTTAGCCGGGGGCTATAATGTTTTTGAAAACTTTTCAGGCTATCCTGAGGTAACGCCTTCAAAGGTCTTGCTTGCTGACCCTTCCATCATAATAGCTCAATCAGTCTATAACTACTCTTATACGATGACCTTAATTAAGGAGTACTTCACCAATACTTCAGCAGTAGAGGACGGTAAAGTCTACATAATATCGGGTCTGGCTGTGGACTTATTAGATGAGCCCGGTCCGCTATCGGTATACGGCGTAATAATGCTCCATAAGATCCTAACTGGTCAGGCACCACATTACGTAAACACCACATGGGTACGCACGAATATAAACGTCTCTATCCCGGTATATTGAGGATAAACTATTTTTTCTTTTAAGTAAAACTTTTCCAAAATGGATGTTTTACCTCAATTAAAGTTTAAGATATATTTGGCTTTAGGACTTACAGTACTATCAGAAGGGCTTGTAACTTATATTATTACTCAGTTACTTAACCTCCCCTTTATAGCCGTTATTCCGTTCCTCGGGGTATTTTGGTTAGTCCAATGGCTCATCTCACCTTACCTTGTAGCAAGGGATGCGGTAGAAATTGACGGTAATGACCCTTATTACGGTCAAGTATATGAGTTAGTAAAAAGGATAGCGTTAGCTTCTGGTGTCAGGCCCCCAAGAGTATTTATCGTTAATGCTCCTTATCCTAACGCGTTTGCTTACGGTAACTACGTGACCGGAAAGAGGATAGGGATAACAAGGCCCCTATTAAATATCCTTAACGAGGAGGAATTAGCCACAGTAATAGGTCATGAGATAGGCCACATAAAGCACAATGACGTTGAAATAGGCATGGCTATAGGACTTATACCCACGGTCCTCGGTTTTGTAAGCAACCTCCTTATAAACATCGGGTGGTTAAGCATAATTTTTGCTATAGACGAGAGTGACCTAATATTGGGCATTATAATGCTAACGATTGGTGGAGCCTTATTTGTAGTTACCCTTACTTTACAGCTATTCGTATTGTGGTTTAACAGATTAAGGGAGAGCTATGCAGACCTCCACGCTGTAAAGCTTTTCGGTAGGGACTCAGTATATCTGGCAAACGCGTTAGCTAAGATAGAAATATATATGCAGAACGTTAGGCTCGACCCATTCACCGGGATTATTGTTACAGCTTCTCCGGTGAAAGTCAAAGAGACTGACCCTTCGGTACTAGTTGAGGAATGGTTGAGAAAAAAACCTTCTCCCTTTTCAGACATACTCTCTACTCACCCTGACCCGGTGAAAAGGGTCCAAATGATCTATAGGAGTGCAATAGAGTAACCTCTTGAGGTGAAATAAGCAGGATTGAAATAGGCAGTGTATAGGTATAGACTTTCAGGCTTTATTACGTGCGTTATGGTTTAGCCTTTAATAAGCCCTAATACAAAGCCTATAATAAAGATCAAGGAGTTATAAGGTATGTAAGTTATAGCTTCGTTAGCGTATTTTTCAGCTTCAGGTATTGCAGTACTTGCAGTTGACTGGACAAAAGATAAAATAGTATGGGGGGATATGACCCCAGCTACTACTAAAAGGATTATTATAGCTAAGATTACTACCCCTATCTTCACTATATTCTTTACTAAATACCCTATTAATAGACCTAAAAGGAACGTTACTATGGCATAAACTATTTCGCTTTTAGGTATGTCCGGTATTGTAATCATTTTGGTATTTTACGTAAATCAGCTTTTTATATTTAAGGGGACTAGTTAAGGGTATGAAAGTTGTAAAATACCATTTGACGGCTCAAATTATTAGGGGCGATAAGGAAGAAAAAATAGAGAGAAAATTTAGGCATTTAAAAAATGCTAAAGAATTCGTAAGGGAGCTCACTTCTAAAGGAGAAGTAAAATGCGGTGAGTATTCTCAGCAAAACGGGTTATTAACCAGGGAATGTAACGGTGAAAAATTGACAATTAAGGTTGAAATAAGGACGGAAAGGATAAAGAAAATTAAAAAGGAAAAAGAAGAAAAAGGAAAGAAGGAGACAAGTGAGGAAAAGAAAGAAGCAAGTAAGGAGGAACCTAAACAAACTGAGTCTTCATAACGACAGAGAGAGTGCCACTAATTTAATGTAAATGCTCTTCTAACCCTTCTCTAATATTTGTGGCTAATCTTTCTAGGTCTTTCTCCAGTTTTTCATATAGTTTGTTTTTATCTACCCAGTATAGGTAGCCCGGTCTGCCTTTTTTCTTATCCTCGGTTTCTTCCTTTTCTCTAATGAGTAGACCTTTATCTAGTAAGTTATTCAATGACTTGCTAACTGAAGCTTTAGTCACGTTTAGCTCCTCTGATATCTCGTCAGCCGACATCTTTTTTCCTTTAGTCATTAAAAGGTGTAGTACACTGACATCGCTTGAAGATAACCCGTACATAAAGGCTAGGAACTCATGAATTTCTACACTGCGACCA
This sequence comes from Stygiolobus caldivivus, assembly GCF_019704315.1. Lineage (NCBI taxonomy): Archaea > Thermoproteati > Thermoproteota > Thermoprotei > Sulfolobales > Sulfolobaceae > Stygiolobus > Stygiolobus caldivivus. The sequence continues at coordinate 2,246,023 of NZ_AP024597.1, forward strand.
TCAGGGAAAGTTACTTTTTCTCCTTCCATGGTTATAAAAATTAAAAGATTAGTATTAAGCTTGATCGTTATTAAAAGGAGCAAAATCAGTGTTTTTAGGATTAATGGCAAAATTCAATATCATGATAGAAACTATTAACCTCACTAAACGTTATAGAGATGGTACTATAGCACTGGATCACCTATCATTTACCACTAAAGCGAAAAACCTTACCGTTTTGGGGAGAAACGGTGCTGGAAAGACGACCCTGACCAGAATTTTGTCCACACAACTTTTACCCACAGAAGGGACTGCTAGTATAGAAGGGTTAGACGTAATTAAGGATGCGAAGAGAGTAAGGAAGATAATCGCGTCTATACCTCAAGAAGCACATCCAGTAGGGATGTCGACACCCTACGAGCACTTACTAATGTATCTAACTGCTAGGGGTTTTTCGTTGTCCGAAGCTTCAGAGGTCTCGAGGAAGGTACTTAAAGAAGTAGGCTTATGGGAGGTAAAAGATAAACCGTCGGACTTCTTGTCCGGGGGTATGAAAAGGAAGATATTTGTAGCTATGGCTTTAGCTTCGAACGCCGAACTAGTCCTACTCGACGAACCCACTGTTGGTCTAGATCCCTATTCAAGGACTGAAGTTTGGTCTGTCTTAAAAGAGAGTAAAGTCAAGCTAGTCCTTACCACGCACTATATGGAAGAAGCAGAAGAGTTATCTGATGAGGTAATTTTACTTCATAAGGGTAAACTTATTGCTAGAGGTTCTGTAGAAGAACTACTTTCAGGTTTTAAGAATAAAGTAAGGGTCGAAGGTGTGGGAGACATAACAGTGGGGAAATTAAAGATAACCTATATAGACAAAGAGGAAGCCTTGAAGTATATCGGAAAATACGTGGTTAAGCCCGTAACTTTAGATGACCTATTTATTATCTACTCTGGTGAGGCACTTGAAGATTAAGTTCATATTGGCTTTTGCAAGGTTTTACGGTTACGCCCCTTTAACTAGGGGGGCAGTATACGTCTTTTCATACTTGACCGTACCTTTAGCAGAGCTCTTCCTCATTTATATAATTACGAAAGGGGCATTCGTTAAGTTTGCCATAGCCGGTGGACTAATCACAGTAATAGCTACTAACGGTCTTTCCTTTATAGCAGATTTCGCTTTTCTGAGACTTGAGTTAAAATTACAAGACCTACTAGTAGCTACAGAAATATCTGCCGGGGACTATATCCTCGCTTTAACTGTTTCTAACCTCATCTATTCCTCACCGGGGATCATAACTTATCTTGTACTAGCATTCATATACCACTTGTTGAACATAACTAACTTCGTGCCAGCACTTTTCGTCTTACTGCTATTGCTTCTTAATACCTCAGCCTTGGGCTTCTTTATAGGTAGTTTAATACCACACGTAAGGTATTCATGGGGGATAGGGTCTATAATGGGGACTTTGCTTACCATTTTACCTCCAGTATTCTACCCCTACTATTTACTGCCTAACACGATCTTTGAAACCGTATACCCTCTGCCTACGACTTTAGCCTCCTTGCTTATTCAAAATTTAACCGGTCTGATAAGCACTAAATTAGTAGTACAGAGCCTGATCTTGCTAGTTATTGAAACAGCTTTATTCTATTACCTATCAATAAAATTCAGTAGATGGGTTTCCAAATAGTTACTATGAAAATCTGCCTGATCGCTCTACTCTCGGTAGTGGGTAATATGTTATATTCCGACCCGTAGTTAAAAGGGGTATTTTGGAGAACACCTTTAATTTGGGTCGTCATTTCACTATTCCCAGTCACTTTACTTATCAGCTGGTGCTCTAACATTTGTATTTCGGTTATCCCACACACGTTATAGGGCTGGTTATTATCGGCTATACAGAACTCAGCGGTTAAAATGTTTGCCGTTGAATACACTTGTTTAGCTAGGGGTGAAGAAAGGTTTAAGAGCTGGGAAAAAGCATAGCTCCAATTCTTTCCGCTCAGCAGTGAAGGACTAACTGTAGAACCTACTTGATAATAGAGCCCCGCCACGTATATGAATGGAATTGAACCATGACCTAGTTCCTGCCATAGCTCGTAAATATTTTGAGGGACGGGCTGTAATGGTTGGTGATCCCTATTTTGATATTCATAAGCTAACAGAGAGAGGTATTTACTACTATAAGACACGTTTACAAGAGTAAAGGTCGGAGTATTAGGATAAACATCAGTAGAGCTTGATAACATGTACTTTAAGCCAGAGATATTCCCAAACCTATCTAAAGCAATCAGAAAAGCCCACATCTCGGCGCCACAAAATGGACACCATTCAGCTCCAACAAATATTATTACGGGTTTTCCTCCGTAATCTAAGGATTCAGTGTAGTAAGTAGGATAAACTGCCTCAAGGAGAGTTGTGTTAGTAATATTGTACCCCTGTTGGGATAAAGATTTCAACTGAAAATATACAGATGGTGAGACTTTTACTCCGATAATCGAAGAATCAGATGAAACAGTCTTTGACGTGAAGTAATTAAATGCCACAAAAGAAGAGATTATAATTAGGAAAATAATTAAAAAAATTAAAGCGACTTGCTTATGACTTCTCAACCGTATCCACCGTTTATGAGCTTGTGTATGTGTAGTATGCGTCTGGGTATGGGTATACGTTGGGGTCACTGAAGTACAATATCATATTTGAAGGTACTTCAATAGCGTCAACAGCCTTACCGTTCAACAGCGTCTTCCATATTGGGTTATTCTGGTTAGCCATCAAAACAGCACTATCATAAGTACTCAAAGCCTTCTGCAAATTAGCATAAGAGTTCAAGCACAAGGAAGTATCATTAGTCACATTAGAAGGCACAATCTGCTCACACTGACCCGTCAACGGGTTAGGGAAAATATTAGGATTAAACACCAGTACTACTACAATATACCATGGTATAGACTGAGTAGTACTAAAAGTCACAATGTGGTCATGAGCAGGAGTAGGCAAAACACCCTCAGGAAGACCAAAAACACCATTCTTAATCCCCAAAGACTCCTCAACAGCAGTAAAAGCAGGAGAATATATCAAAGACATGTGGTCGGGACAAGCAGCAGGAGTATCAGCAGCACCACACTGAGTCAATACAGTATAAGTAGTACCATTATAAGTAAACGTAGGGAAACCCTGAGCATTAGCACCCAACTTCTGCACACCAAAAATCGACAAACCAGCAAAAGCAGGAACAATCACATAAACCGGAGCAGCATTAGACGGCAAATCAGAAGAAGGCAAACCCTGACCAACCTCACACCCATCAGCAACACTCTCCTGCTGAGACTCATTAGCAAAAATCGTAATACCAGACGTATTACAACTAAAGTCCATAGTATAATTAAAAGTTATAACCTGACCATTAAGAAAAGCAGCAGACAAATTATACATAACAGGAACTCTCTGAGTAACAGTTTGAGTAGCTGTTACTGTAGAAGTTACCGTTTGATTAACTGTTACTGTAGTAGGCACTGTAGATGTACTTATAACCGTAGTCGAAGAAGTTACCGTAGTAGGCACTGTAGTAGGCACTGTAGATGTTACTGTAGAAGTCACACTTGGTTTAGTTGCATATAAGTAAAACCCTATTGCTGCTATTATTAAAAGTATTATTACAGCTGCACCAAATACTATGTTTGAGACTGCTTTTTTCTTCTTATCTGAACTATGTTTTGTAGATTTTCTCTCCATTTTGCGTCTGATATAAGGACTTTCTAAGCGATTAATAAAAAAGTGTTAAATAAATTTTAACCGTTACTGTGGGTTGATATTTAAAGTTTTTAACACACTTTTTTTAAGATTGATATTTAGGGAAGAGCAAATGGCTAATGATACTACTACTCTAATCCTCCTTTTAAGTAGCGTATTGATCTCAGTAGGTGAAGGAATAACTTACATAAAGAATTATAAAAGACCATCGCTTAGGATAAATTTCTTAAAAATTTTAGTATTATTAACAGAAGGGCTAATCATATCTACTATACTATTAGTCTTAACAATCTTATCAAATATTAACATATTGTGGATAATTTCTCTAGATTTTATATATTTGTTTTCTGTATTCCTTATGTCAAGCAAATTCTCACCTATTAAAGGGGAAGAAAAGAGTATAAACAACATCAAAGTAGCCTTACCCCTCTTATTCTTACCTTTTGCTACAGCGTTGTTTTTATCAAGCGATATACTGATCTACACAGACCAGTTCCAACCATCTCTAGGCTTATACGACCCCGTGTGGAATGCAATATCTTATTTTGTTACAATTACTGGAAGTCAATGGTTGTTAGTTATATTTGGTTCTTTCTTTACACCTCTGGTTGTCCACAAAATCCTATCATCAAGGAGTAGGGGCAATAAGATAAGGTTGACATTAATGCTTTTAGCTTACTGGATTTACAGCACATATTTACCTAACTTTTCTCCTGTCTCTTCAATTTTCCCCTACATCCCATATTCATGGTTTAACGGGTTTGGGACTTTTGGTCCATTAGCTCCGTCCTTACTCATAGGGGCGTTAGGCACTTACGCAGTAACAGCAGTTCTGTCTTTTCTCTTCGGTTCGAGGCAAATATGTTCAGTGACTTGTACGGCACCTTTCATGCTACAAGGAACTGTTATAGGGGACATGAAGGTCTTTAACAGGACAGCTAAGGTCGGAAAAAAGATGCTAACTAGTAGGCTCTCTACATGGTATAAGGTAGTTACAGCAGCAGTATGGGTAATGCTTTTAGCCTTTGCCACAGTTTCTTTGTTAGACCAGTTAGGCTATACCAACTTTTATATATTGGGTAACGACCCTACAGTACTATACGTGGCGGTTTACTTTAATTTACTATGGTACTTACAATTTCTACTAATACCCTTTGTAGGTAATTACAGCTGTGTAAATATGGGTATTTGTACATGGGGGAGCTTCAACCAATTATTCGGGAGGCTTGGGTTTTTCAGGCTAAAGGTAAGAGATACACAGACTTGCCTTAACTGTAAGACAGTTGATTGTGCTAAAGCGTGTCCGGTAGGGATCACAGATATGAGGGCAGCATTTATTAAAAAAGGTGAGTTAAGGTCGTTTAAGTGTATAGGTACTGGAGAATGTATTGAATCATGCCCGCATGATAACATATTTATCTATGATTTCAGGAATTGGCTAAAGGAAAATTATAAAAAGCAAATGAAATAAAGAGAGATGTTTTCTGAAAATATATAATTAGAAGTAATTTTTAATCGGAGCTTCTCAGCCGTTTCGTTATTCGTTTTTACTTGCCACTAGTTTTTATTATAGTCAGTCAAGTACTAAATGGCAAGTTTATTGTCATATACAGAGGAGATGTGTATGCTTTGAATTCGAGCCACCGTTACCTTTTGTGGGCTGACCAAGTTTTTAGATAGAACATGACCTTAATGAGTTAAAATTTTAACTAAATGCTTAAATTATCATTAAGATTGAGAGGCATCCCCATCCTGATTGCACGAGCTATTTACGGTATAAGCTGGTTCTTTCTTTCACCCTACTTGCCTTATCTTATAAAAAGTTTAGACGCACCTCCTTATTTTACCAATTTAGTCCCAATATCCTTTTTTGCTTCCGCAGCTATTATGCAAGTCCCTGCTGGTATAATATCGACTAAGTTAGGGATGAAAAAGACTTACACATTAGGTCTGATAATAATGGGCATCGGGGACTCCCTTATAGGTCTCTCCCCGAACATTTATACGGTCTTAGCTTTTTATGCAATGACAGGCTTCGGAGCTTCCTTTTTCTTTTCCTCAGCAGGGGGTACATTAGCGGTGGTAAATGAAGGTAAGGTAGCTACTGTTCTAGGCCTTTATAATGCTATGTTTGCTGTGGGAGGGATAATAGGACTTAATTGGGGTTTTCTGGACGCTTTATTAGGATTTAGCTATGCGTCCTTATTTTTGGGTGCTGTGACAGTAGTTATGGGATTTCTCAACTGGTTTTCTGTATATCCAAATAATAAGCCTGACTTTAGAGTGATTAAGGACTTAAGAGTGGTAGTTATAGCTTTAGCTACTTCTGGTGTATGGGGTGCGTATTACGTAGTAAGTGAGTACTTCCCCTCTTTTACATACTATGTATTAGGAAAATCCGCTATACTTACTGGGTCTGTGTCTTCCGTGTTACTGCTTTCATCTGTCTTAGGAGGGACGTTAACCGGGCTTTTTGAAAACAAGGACAAAGTTAAAGGGATTGTATTTACGGGCATCCTAGGTGTCCTACCATCTATTTTGCTCTACACTGACTTCTATGAAATAGGGCTCTTTATCATGGGACTATTCAACGAGCTATGCATCTCGATCATATATTCGTTAGTAGTAAACTTCGTTAAAAGTCAGAATTCTTCTCTATCACTTGCTGTAGTTAACGCGATACAAATAGGTGTTGGTATGAATGAACTACTATTACCCTCAATCACCGGTTTTTACGTCTGGGTCGCTGTATCTATAGTATCTATAATACCTCTTCTTTTACTACTAGTTGTATGGAGATAAGTTCTAGGGATACTAAGAATAGATGTATCAAAAGGTCACTGCCACGCCTTTGCCCGAAGACTTAGCTTCGGTTTTCTACCATGTTTCCCCAGCCAAGGAGTATTACTGTCCCCCGGCTAATAAGGCCTATATAGACAGGGGGAGTTTGATAAGCTAACCTTAATAGAAACTGCGGCTCTGATTAGTTTTTCGCTCCTAGCCATCGAATTATCGTTAGAAAAAGGCGTATTTAAATATTCATGATCCTTGCCTTAAAAAGGCGTGGCTTTCAACCTTTTGCAATTCAGAGAAGGATAGCCACATAAAATATTAAATATTAAGTAATATGTTATCATTTTCCCTTGTATGTTCATATAATGTCCTCTTACTTACCATGTAGATGGAAAAAAAGATCTATTAATTTTTTTTTAATATTTCATGTTGTATAACGCATCATTATACCGTTAAAAACTCGGCTTATGATAAGATTATCTATATTCACAATCCCCTAGTTCAACGCTAAATATGTCTTTAATACTTACTTATCTAAGAAAGATAAACGGTTCTAACTTAATGAGAATAAATAGTTAAATCAGGGATAAAAAGTAGGAAAAATTTATTAATTTACTTCAGTGATTTCCTAAACTCTTCTACGGCTTTCTTTATGTCTTCCATAGATGCTTCATCTTCAAGCGTTGATATATCCCCTGCACTCTGTCCCATCATTACAGCTTTAATAACCCTTCTCATCACTTTACCAGACCTAGTCTTAGGTAACTTGTCTACAAAGTGTACCTCAGGCGTAACAATTGCTCCCATATACTTCCTAACGTGGTTCTGGATATCTCTAGCTAGGTCTGGAGAAGCAGTATACCCTGACTTAAGGACTACGAAGAGGTGTACTGCTTCCCCTTTGACCGGGTCTGGAATTCCTACAGCAGCAGCTTCAGCTACTGCAGGATGGGCTGTAACTATCGACTCTACTTCTCCAGCCCCGATCCTGTGCGCAGCTACTTTTATAGTCTCATCCGCCCTCCCCATAACCCAAATATATCCGTCTTCGTCTACCATAGCATAGTCACCGGGATAGTAAATACCGGGGAACTTGCTAAAGTACGTCTTCTTTAACCTCTCGTTATTAGTGTCATTCCACATCCCTATCATCATCATAGGTGGGAACGGCGGTAGCATCACTAAATATCCTCTCTCTCTAGGCCCTGTAGGTTTGCCTTCGTCATTTAATACTTGGACTTTATTGCCCGGTATAGCGTAACCTACAGCAGGACCAGACTTCATGGGTAAGTAGACTAATCCAGGTATATAACCGATGTTGGGCCCACCGGTCTCAGTCTGCCACCACTGGTGGGACATAAACACTTTCCCTCCACCTACTATTTCAAGGCCCCATTTCCAAGGTGCGTAGTTCAAAGGTTCGCCATTGGTTACAATTACTCTAAGTGAAGACATATCATGCTGTTTGACGTAGTCTTCACCATACTTCATAAACGACCTGATTGCGGTAGCTGATGTCCCGAAGGTCGTAGCCCTATATTTTTCAATTATTTCAGCCCACTTATCTGGGTATGGGTAATCCGGGGCGTCTTCATAGATAACAATAGTCCTACCCATAACTAAGGGCGAGTAGGTTATGTATGAATGCCCTACGATCCAGCCTATATCTGACGTATTGAAGAGGACGTCATTTTCCTGGCTTAACCCGTAGCTCCATAGTAACATTGTAGCTGTTCCCACTAGGTACCCGCCGGTACTGTGTACAATACCTTTAGGCTTTCCGGTAGTCCCTGAAGTGTATAATATGAAGAGGGGGTGTGTCGCCTCTACCGGTTCTGGTTCTATAGGCTTAAACTTTCCTATTTCATCAAAGTAGACGTCCCTCTTATCATTAAATGAGATCTCCGTACCAGTCCTCTTATACACCAGTACCTTCTGGACTGGACTGTTATTTCCTAGTATCTGTAAGGCCTCGTCTACGGTCTTCTTGAGCTCCACTATTTTTCCGCGCCTATAATATGCGTCCGCAGTTATAACTACCTTAGCCCCCGCGTCTTGTATCCTGTCCGCGAGGGCTTGGGCACCGAACCCAGCAAAGACTACACTGTGGATTGCGCCTAACCTAGCTACGGCGAGTTTTGCAATAACTCCTTCTGGAGTTAAGGGCATATATATTGTTACCCTATCACCTTTTTGTACTCCTAGCTGCCTGAGTGCATTTGCCCACCTATTTACCTCATAGTAGAGGTCTTGGTATGTTACTACTTTCTTTTCTCCTTTTCCACTTTCCCAGATGATAGCGGCTTTGTACTTCCTTGGCGAGTTGAGGTGTCTATCTATTGCGTTATATGAAGCGTTCAGCTTACCACCTACAAACCACTTTGTCAAAAGTCCTTCTTCTTGGACGAACGCCTTCTGCCATGGCTCATACCAGTCTATAAGTTCCTTTGCAAGTTCGCCCCAGAAGCCAGCAGGGTCTTCAACACTTTTCTTATATAAGTATTGGTAATATCTCATATTATAATCTGCTTTCTCCTCTAGATTTTTCTCGCCGAGTTGTTGTAACTGTTCTGACAATTTCTCATCCATAAGGATCAGTATAAATTGTTTAAACACTCATAAAAAGCTTTTACCTCCCAAGTTGAGAATAGGGAGATGAGGAAAATAGGCTTAATTATACTGAGCTGGTTGTTCTGGGGGGTATCTTATTACCTGAGTTACCCCTTCATATCTATTTATGCAGTACAGTTTATTCCCAGCCGATATGTTAGCCTGGTATATGTATTTTTTACGTTATCCGCTATCCCTATGCCTCTCCTAGGTGCTAAGGTCTCTAGGAAGCTAGGTGTAGTCAAGACTGTTTGGTTGGGTATGTTCCTATCGGGTTTCGGTTACTTGGTAGTGTCGTTGGCAAAGGACTTCTCGGAGATGGTGATAGGTTTTATGGTATCATATACTACATTCCTCTCTTTACCTAACTTTTACTCCTACATGAGCTCTTGCGGAAAAGGGACTATATCTCGTGTATGGGGGATTTCAATCCTCCCTTCATTGTTTACTCCTTCAATAGCAGGAGTCTTAGGCAGTTATATAGGGCTAAAATACGTATTTCTTCTAGCTGGGGTCTTTAACTGGGCTTCCTCACTTCCCGTACTATTTTTGGATGAAAAGCCGGTCTTAAGGGGCAAAATGTCTATGAGTAAGGCAATAACTATCCCAGTACTAGTCGTGTTTCCCATCGCGTTAGTATTTCCGTATGTATTTTTAGAAATAAAGACAATTTATAGGCTAAGCGATGTATATATTGGCGTCTTTGCGACTTCTGCAGAAGCAGTAGGCATGGTATTGACTTTATTGTCCTCTTATGTGAAGAGGACCCTCTTATCAGTGTATTTGTTCCTCTTCTCTTTAATCCCGCTAATTTATATTTCTCCTGTTTTTTCTATATTTTTCGGTTCTTGGGAAGCCATAATACCTAGTTCGTTAGAAAACCTAACAGACAACAGCCCGGAGACCTATGCGGTAATTAATTCTCTACAACAGGTGGGGTGGCTCATTGGGTTTATAGTAAGCGCGATCTCCTTCTCCCCTTTAATATCTATTTTAATTTCGTCCGCATTCTCTTTAGCTCTGTCCATCTTGCTATTTTTTACTAGAGGAAGATTATTGGTATAGTAAGTAAAATTTCACCTTCTTGGTGAGATGAGTCATGACGGTTAACTTTCTACCAGACTAACCTTCCCAACTGCTTGAGGGCTCGTAAAGTAGTATAAAAGGGCATTACTTCGCAAAACACCAGTTATTTACCCATTTTTATCTTTTTTCTTTCGTATTTGTGAAAAGCGATTTATATACTCTAATGTTAAGTTAATCATAATGGACATATTACAGATAGCGATACTCACAGTGCTCTCAGAGGACGAGATGAGCATAAGAGAGATAGAGCAATTCTTAGGTACACGGAGGAAGAGACTCTCTAGGTCAATACAAGACCTAGAGAGAAAAGGGTTTATTCAGAAGAAGGCATATGTAGGTAACGGTGATGTAATATTCGGGATTACGGAACAAGGATTAGAAGAGCTTTATAAAAATTATTTAATTTTGAGAGACCTTATGAAGGAAATGGAATTTTCTGTATGCACTAAGTTTGAGTGTTAATCGTAGAAGCCTTACCTACTGCAGTGTCCTCTAGCCTCTTCTTCTTGGTCTCCTTCACTGAAAACACACTAATAAGTAAGGCTATAAGTGACGTCATACCGAATAACATAAGCGAATCCGAGAGACCTAGGGACTTGACCATAGAAGGGAAAACGAAGACACCTAGCACTGCCCCTACCCTGCTCACGGCTGTTGTTACACCTTGTGCCGTAGACCGCACCGATGTGGGAAAAACTTCTGTAGGATAAAATAAAGTAACTGCACCAGCCCATTGTTCCATTGCAACGAACCCCATAAAGTAAGGTAGGAGTACAAAGCCTGAGACCTTACCTATTCCTCCAATTAAGAGTAGTGCCGCCATAGCCCCCAAACCTGTGAACAAAGTAAACCTCCGCCCGAGACTGTCTATAACAGTAAGTGCAATTAGGTATCCTGCAATAGCACCTACAGAGATCAGCATAGTAGCATATAGGGTCTCGAGCTCAGACGGAAAAGCGAACTGGTGGAGTAAGGAAGGATAGTATAGGCCTATCCCGTAAGACGCTACGTCGAACAAGAACCAGATAGTTGATAAGGAAACTAGGGTCAACCCAACTCTCCCTTTGAGTAAATCCCGTATTGTTAAACCTTTGGTCTCTTCCTCGGGAGCAGGCAGGCCTTTTTCTTTAAGTAACCCCTTTGATACTAACCACCTAGGCGATTCAGAAAAGGTTATCCTACCTACAATGATCGGGACTGCCATTATACCTCCGAGCAAAAAAGAATAACGCCAAAAGTAGTTCCCAGTACCTAGAAAGACCAAATTAACTATTGCCGAAAACAGGGTACCTAGCCAATACATCGCTACAGAACCTACTAGATACCTCCCCCTACTTCTTGACGGGGAAAACTCGGATACTATAGTACTGCTTATTGGGTAGTCTCCTCCTATACCTATGCCTAATAGGAACCTGAAAGTGAACAGCTGATAAAAGTTGGTAGACAGACCGGAGAGGACTGCAAATACTGCAAAGAAAAATAAATCAATCCCCATTAGCTTCTTTCTACCTACCTTGTCTGACAAATACCCAAAAATTAATGCACCGATACCCATTCCCATAAGAGAAGCAGCAGTAACGAGCCCGACCTCTATTGCGTTTAGCGACATTTCCTTGGTGATGAAGAGGAGTGCATAGGAGATCACTGATAAGTCATACCCATCTAAGAAAAACCCTCCTGAAGACAAATAAAATGACTTGGCTCTGTCTTTCAAATTTTCAATGTCCATGGACTTAGTTACGCAAGTATACTTTAAAAACCATGTGAAATAAAAATACTATGCTAATCTTTACAAATTTTGATCCAGTCTTAATTTAATGTTTTAAAAAATTAGAATTTTTTGTTCACGTTAGAACCACGATAGTAAATTAAAAAGCATACTTAGGAACTTTTGGAAATCTATTTCGTAGACAACTTCCGTATTAGCCGCCTTTTTCCAAATATTTAAATAATCGATGACGGTCATTCCCCTCGTTATACAGTCACAGTTCTCTATGTCTACGTAGTGTTTTTCAGAACTTTTAATCACACTTCTGTCTATTGCTACACTGGTGGTAATAAGGTCTGGATGCGGTGTGCCTCCGATTTTCTCGTTCTTCATAGAATATTCTCTATAGTGAGAATATATTTGGACGTAAAATTCACTCATCTTAGTATTCATTCCTTTAATCTTATTCCATACTCCCTCATCTACCGGGTAATCGACTATTACGTCCCAGGGGACCATAGTGATATCAAACCCAGCATTGAACACTATTTTCGCTGCATCGGGGTCTACCCATATGTTATATTCAGCCACGGGAGTGATATTCCCACGCCCCCAAGCTGTTCCTCCCATTACCCAGACTTTCTTTACCTTGTCCACAATTGATTTGTCCTTAAGATATGCTAAGGCCAAGTTTGTCAGGGGTGAAATGGCTAAAAATTCGATCTCTCCGGAAAACCTATCAGCTAACTCCACTATTGCGTCTATCGCACTCTTATTTTCGGGTTTTAGCCTACTAGGCTTCACTAATATGTCTCCTATACCTCCTTTACCGTGCACTTCTTCTACGCTTCTAAAGGACTTAACGATAGGTCTATCGCTACCTGGATAGACTTTTATGTCCTTTCCTATAAATTCTAGAGCCCATAAGGCGTTATTTATCTCCTGTTGGTAGGAAATGTTACCTTCTACGATCGTAACTGCCTCCACTGATATGCCGTTCCTCACCAACATAAATAAGGACATTATGTCATCTTCAGCGGTATCACAGTCTATTATGAAGTGTCTAGCCATCTACTGGACCACCGACTAGGGATACTGTTGAACTCAGTAAGGGGTTCAGGCGAATATACCTTTAACATCTAACAGCTTCTTTAGTTTTATGTGAACTTCTTTAGGCTGATCCCTAGTATAGTACTTAATATTATACTCTCTAAGCATGTCGGTATCTGCATTGAAAAGTATGAACATACCGCTCTTCCATATCCAATAAGCATAGATAGGCTGCGAAACCTCTATCACTTTCTTGAATGTATCAAAATCGTCTCCTTCTACTATTATTTCCTTTCTTTCATCGTTTACTTCTACGAGGGGGACTCCCTCATCGACTGAATAGCCCTTCAGTCCTACTTCATGACTATAAGACGAATGGATCCTAAATTTACCCCCCTGATAGTCCACTAGAAGTACAAGCGGAGACAACGACATAACCTTCTCGAGCTCTCTTTCATTAAAATCTTCCTTTTCGTATGTGAATATCTTATTCGGTTTAGGATATAACCTTAGTTCAGCTCTTGAAATAGCCCCTATAACTCCCTTTGAGCCCACTAGCATCTTCCACTTTATCCCGCCGTATGGAGTTAAGACCCTTACCCAATTGGTAAAGTCTATTGGTTTACCGTAAGCCGTGGAAAGGGGTGAAGGGAAGTTAGTAGCTAATAGCCCTCCTATAGTCCCATCATATAATGTTGGTAGGAGGAGGCCTTCTTCACTAGCTTCCTTTCGTATTTCCCCTATATCTGCACCTGCTAATGCCTCAACCATACCGTCTCTGATTTCGAACCAGTCCATTTTTCTCGTGTAGACGTATTCGTCTACTCCTTCCTTTTTTCCGTGTTTTCCCTTACCCAATACTTGTATCCTTAGTCCTCCTTCATAAGCACTCCTAATAACTTTAAATAACTCTTCTTCTGAGTAAACGTCCATACAATTACATTATTATGATGGAAAGATTTAAATAGTGGTTGGCTTAAACTCGTAGAGTTCTATATAACATACGTCTTCACAATTCTTTTTAATCTCATCGCCATATAATGGTATCCCGTTCACAATTTCTACTATATAAGACTTATTTATAACTAGAAAATAATACACGGATTCGTCTTTGGGAAGTGTGTCTAAGAGTTTGAGTAGACCTTTATAGTTAGTATAGAGTTTAAGCTTTAGTTTCTTCTGTATCCTACTTGTGGGTTCAAATTCGGCTTTTATTACAAAGTTAATTAAGTTACTTAAAACCTTGTTTTTTATTACTTTTCCCGCCAGTCCCCAACTACTCAGATTGACCTTTATCCTGCTGGAGTAATCGTCCAACGGGATGACTCCTACGTCTATCTTACATGAACCAAACTTGGTGTGAAGGAGTAAAGATACAGAGTTTTCCTCTATCTTTCTTATTATTTTGCCCCTTATTTTTACTCCTAAAAGCGTTGTCTCAAAAGTATCGTTATCAACAACAGTAAAACCCAAGCTCTCTAAGAAGTCATTCTTGGACAACATTAAAATGAGCTCTTCAGCCCTACGTAATAATGTGATCTCATTCATTCATGTATAGTATTAACTTAAATCTTAAATAAATTTTTCCAATTAAAGCCCTTTAGCTTAAATTTCTCTATACAAAATACTAAATATGCCTAAAGTAGCCGTCATTATGGGAAGTAAGTCAGACTGGGAATACATGAAAGAAGCTGTTGAAGTACTAAGAAACTTCGGGGTAGAAACAGAAGTTAGGGTGGTGTCAGCCCACAGGACTCCTGAGTTCATGGTAGAATTCGCTAAATCTGCCGAAGAGAAAGGTATCGAGGTAATAATAGCAGGGGCTGGAGGTGCAGCACACCTGCCCGGTATGACCGCTTCATTAACACACTTACCCGTGATAGGTGTCCCGATACCTTCAAAGAACCTGAATGGGCTAGATTCCTTACTCTCCATAGTCCAAATGCCTTACGGTATTCCGGTAGCTACGGTCGCTATAGGAGGAGCAAAGAACGCCGCATTATTAGCTATAAGAATTTTAGGCATAAAGTATCCTGAGTTAGCTGAAAAAATGAAGAAATTCATGGTGGATATGAAAAATGAAGTCCTTAATACAAGACTTGAATAAGAAAATCGCCATATTGGGTGGAGGACAGCTGGGTTGGATGATGATACTTGAGGGGAGGAAATACCCTTTTACATTTTATGTTATGGATGAGCCTGATGCACCGGCCTGCAGGATCGCTGATAAGTGCTTTAGACCAGAAGACTATAAGGAGATGATTGAAAAAGCAGATGTGGTCACGTTTGAATTTGAGCATGTAAAAGATGAAGCCCTGAACTATGCTGAGGAACAAGGTAAGCTGTACCCAGACATTAATGCTGTAGAACTCAAAAGAGAAAGGTGGAAGGAAAAAACATATTACAAAGACCATTCTTTACCTACTCCCAGATTCTATGTCGCTGAGGACGGAGAGGAGGCCCTGAAAATACTTAAGGAGGAGTTCAATAACATAGGAGTATTGAAACAGAGTAAGGGAGGATATGACGGTAAAGGTCAATACTTCATTAGGGGTGACGTAGACAAGTACCTGTTTATAAAGGATATGAAGTGCAAATTTGTCGTAGAAGAGTTTGTAAATTATGACTATGAGGCTTCTATAATAGCAATGAGAGATAAAAACGGTAACTTTAAGGCATATCCACCTACTTTCAATTATAACGAGAAAGGGATCTTAATATACAATTATGGTCCGCTCAATGACATCAGGTTTGAGGAAATAGCGAGAAGGCTTGCCGAATATTTAGGATACGTAGGCACTATGGGCATAGAGTTCTTTGTGAGGAACGGAGAGATCCTGATAAATGAGTTTGCACCGAGAGTCCATAATACCGGTCACTACACTTTAGATTCGGCTTTCATTTCCCAGTTCGAGCAGCACTTGAGGGCCATTGGTGGTATGGAGTTAGGTGATACGAGGCTACTATCTTATGGTGGTATGGTAAATATTTTAGGGACTGACAAAGTCCCACCAGAGGTGTCAAAGTTCGGAAAAGTGTATTGGTACGGTAAAAGTGAAGTGAAAAAGAGAAGGAAGATGGGCCACATAAATGTAGTAGGTGAAGATTTAGAGGATGTAAAGCAAAAGATTGATAATATTATTAGTCTAATATATCCTGAAGGCTTTGATCTATGAGAATAAAGTTCAAGATTTGGATAGAAACTGATGACGGTAAACCTATTATAGGTAAAGGTGGGGTTAAGCTTCTAGAGAATATAAAAAACACGGGGAGTATTGCAGAAGCAGCAAAGAATGTAAACGTATCCTATAAGTTTGCGTGGGAGTACGTGAAGAAGATAGAAGGGCTATTGGGTGGAATAGAGACAAAAAAGGGCGGTAAGGGTGCTGGTGGGACTGTCCTATCTGAAAAGCTGGAGAAAATCCTCGAAATATATCAGGAAGCAGAAAACGAAATCCAAGAAGTTATAAAAAAATATGAGAAAAAATTAAACGAGTTAAATTCCAGCTAGGACCTTCACAGCCTTAAGGACTGAGGGACTTGTATAGCTAACTTAGAAATTATTGCTTTCTTCACCTCATCTTTTTCAAACCCTATGCACTGTAATGCTACCAATTTATTCTTACTAATATCCACATCCAATACACAAACAGAGTTATAGTTTAAGCTCCTGAGAATTATTTTTGTTATAGCCCCAGGTTTTATTTCCACCTTATATGTTACCTCAATGCCATGGACTAACAACTTAAATTTCTCGTCATCTATCCATTGTACATCTTTAAACACTATCACCTTTCTATCACCACTGTTATATCACCTTTCTTGCATAGTTTCTGGTTTTTAAATAAGGGCTTAAGATCCTCTTGTAACGCCCTAGCTACACACTCGCAGTGTTCTCCTCCTTCCATGATCTCGTACTCGAAGATATAGTTAGAAAGGAATGGCGGAGGTCTGTAATTTCCTAAATTCTCATGGACGCAGTCTACATATAATACCTTACTCTGAGTCTTGATAATCACAACTGTATCTTTCATAAATACATACTTCCCTTTAATCTCTGAAGGGAAAACTTTGATCGTTTTGTAAGGGACTTTTATCAACATTTTCCTTACCCGAATATCTGCTTCTGTATTTTCCTGTATATATATAGTACACCTAGCTGAGCTAGGGATAGGACAATTATAATCACTGCCATTAAAACAATGTATAAGGGTAAGGAGAAGAAGTGAAGATAAATTGAGTACACTATGATTGCCATAATCGACTTTATAATTCCGTATGAAACCGCGTCCTTTAATTGTGCAGCTATTAGACCTAGGATTATCCCGTTCAAGATCGCTGAAAATAGAGGCACAGCAAACAAGAGTGAGTATACTAGGTTATCTTTCGCTAGACCTAAACTTTCTAATGCAGTATAAATCGAGGTGGAAAAGAATATATTAATAAGGTAAATGGCAGCACCCATAATCCTGACAGTTTGTAATTGTTTCTCAAGTCCTTCCATATATTTCACTATATTTAACTGTTGTTTTTGAATCTTATATAGTTTTATATTAATGAAAGTATGCAAAATTAAGCACAATTACATAAAAACAATTTTTCTAAAAGTGATAATTAAAAATAAAAACATATTTATATTTATGGCTATCCAAAACTAGGAAAATGTCCTGATTGAATTAGGATAAACTTCCTTATATTTCTATAGTTGAAGTACTAGGATTAGATGTAATGTCGATCCCATAGCTATAACGTATCAGATACTTTAGTTCTCTACTTATGACCTCCATCGATATCTCGCCTCTAAGTCCTCTTTCGATTAAGTCTCTAAACTCTTCAGGGACATAATCCATTCTAGGTTCCACGTTGTAGAAATCTCTCATCACGCTCTCTCTTTTTGAGGGGTTCGTAACTGCCTCTTCAACCTCCCTTTCTAGCCATTCTGGGAAGGGGAAGTTGTTAGTAAGTGCTACATATAGCGAGACAGTGAACGAATAGACGTCAAAGTTATACTCCGCTTTACCGCCAAACCTTTGCAACGGGTGAGCATAATATGGCGTATAGTGGATAACAGGTAAGCCTAATTTAACGGCAGAACCGAGGTCAGAAAGTTTGGGCTCAACCTTACCGCTAACTAATGCATCCAATGCTTCATCTCCGTACTTAGGGAGCCTGGAAGTGAAGAGGACGTTCGAAGGCTTGATATCACAGTGGACATACCCGTTTTTATTAACGTGGACTACGGCATCAGCCAACTTAGAAAATATTACGGCAACTAATTGGCTCCATTTACTCGAATGCCTCAGTGTAGAATATTCGGAATTTACTAGGACTTCTCTTAGGTCGCCCCCCTCCATGTATTCCATAACTATTGCAGGCGGAGAGGAGTAATAATCGGTAAAATTCTCGTCTACAAAACTGGCAAAGATCCTGACAAGATTGGTAGACCCCTTAGATATTTCCTGCATCTTAGCTACCTCATAGAGTAATTCGTCATACCTGAACTCCTTCTTTACCACTTTCATCGCAAACTTCCTCATCCCTTTTTCAACTAACAAGACATAGCCCATACCACCTGTCCCTATAACCTTCTCTACCTTATACCCATAGAGGACATAACCTATCCAACTATTGGGGTCAAATTCGTCCCTAGGAGTGTATAACATGTAAGGTTTAATCTTACTGCAAGCTTCTACTAGCCCTTCTTTACAAGCGAACAAGAACTCTTTCATTGCACCGGAAGGTGAGTTCAATGCCTCAAACGCAAGCCCTTTAAGATATGCGGTTGAGGAGTTTCTCCTGAGCTTCTCTGCTTCCTCGATTATCTTTAAGGCTTGTTCATATTGCTGGTTCTTTACATAAGCGTTAGCTAACGCTAAAAGGTTACTAAAATCTCTCCTGAGCTTAACAGCTTCTTCAAAGTACTTGACGGCTTCTCTATAGTTCTTTTTGGACATAAAATACCAGCCCAATTTAAGTGATGGGGCATCGTAAGTGGGCAGGACTTTTAGGGCTTCAAACAGTGTCTTTACATTTCCGGTCCTGTCAAATTCATCTATTAGAGTATTGACTTTTTCTCTTAATTTTCTTTCTAATTCTCTATATTTATTCTCAGAAAAGAAGGAGTATATTTTTAAAGCTTGTAACTCTTCTCCTACTTTTTCATAACACTCTGCTACGGCTAACGACTCTTCAGGGAACTTTGAGTCCAAGGAGTTGTAGAGCTGTATCGCTTCCTCGCATTTATTCAGTCGCGAGAGAGCAATCACAGCACTCCGTACTACCTCCGGAGTATTATGTTCCTTTAGCATGTATTTGACCAAGTCGTAGCTAGTATCCATATAGTTGATTAGGGTCTTTATATCCCCTTTCTGAACCGGCATACCGTGGACTAATAAATACTGGACGTTTTCTACAGCATTACCCTTAACTTCACCGAAATGTAGGATTATTGAATCGTTAGTCTGAAAGATATACCCCTTCAATTCTTTTATTGAGCCGACTAAAACGGCTTCAACAAGTCCATCTAGTTTAGAAGAGTCATAAACTGGCGTAGATGTGAGTTTAACCCTGCCATTTTCATACCTAATTACGTAACCAATCACGTTTCCCTTTAGCCTCGGTCTCTCTTGAGTTTTCCTCAAAGTGCCGTCTAGGTATAAATAGTATTCTCCATCCTTAGTGAACAGTATAAACATGATTAACTCATTATCAGAAACCAGTATTTAATATACCTACAAATAATACCATTTAAGTGAGTGTGGTTGGTATTATGAGAGTATTATTAAGCCTTTGTCTTTTAAAGAGTTTAATATTAACGCTGGACTACATTCCCTTAAGTATTTTTAGTACTAAATAGAGAGAAGGAGTGTCTGGCAAATTCCTCCAATTGATTTACAACCTCCCACTGTTGTAAACCCAAGTCTTTTAGAGGCGTTAGCACGGGTGCTTATTAAGTTATTCAATCTTTGTATAAACAAGATATTGAACTTGCATGTTGTCATATACGTCTTACAACATTAAGAAGAAAATTACAAGTTGATGAAATCACTGCCTCGACTTATGCAAATGGGATCAAATAATATAAGTTATTTGTATAGCATTTACAGAATTATTCTCAAGCTTTAATTATTTCACAGGCTCTAACTCACTATAGCATCACGATAATTTTTGTAATTTTTGTAATTTAGCAAATTAGATATTTCTACAAAAAAGAAAATTTCGCCAAAAAGTTATAAATTCAAATATTTAATATTAGCTTCAAACTCTGTTAATAATGAAGCAGATAATTTCCTTCGTAAAAGATGTATTCCAACTTGATAAAGACTGGATAACACGAATAACTATGGCGATGATAGTAATGAGTCTTATCTGGGGAGCACTAGGAGTTATTGATGCACTGATGGTTAGAATACAAGAAGCATCATGGGGGGTTGCACAATTACTGCCTCTAACACCTCAAGAATATTATGCTTCAATAACTCTTCATGGGATGAGAGATTTATTCGGGTTTGCTCAGCAACTTGAATTTGCTATTTTTATCTACTTTACATTTAAAATGTTGAAGATAGAACCAAAAGCTAAATGGGTCTTTAACCTATCCTTCATTGTTTTCAATATAGCCTTCATGCTTCTTGAAGGGCCAATACTTTTAGTAAATCAACAAGGGTTCGATAACTATTTTCCATCAGAGGGTTGGTACTACTTAGTTCCATTAGGACTTCCGAACTATTCACTATATGTCGTATCGCCTTTGTGGTATTTTGGCTGGATGTTAATTGACATAGCAACTTATATGCAGACATTGTGGATAATTTACCATTACTATTTAGTAAGTAAAAGTCCCAACAGAGAAAAATTGCCTATCTTCCTTGTGTTCACACTAATGGACGTATTACTATACGCTATAGGATATTCAGGAGAGACAGTGGCGAATATATGGGACATATTAGCTTTTTACGGATTTGTAGGACTCAACCCTATTGCAAATCAGATAGCGTTTGGCATATTATGGCATGCTGTAGTGTACATGGCTTGGTTACCTGCGGTCGGTGCAATGTATCTACTTATACCTATGTTGGCAAACAGACCCCTCTATAGCGATAAAATGGCTAGAGTAGCAGCCGTATTATATTTGTTGTTTTCTAATAACGTCCCAATTCATCACCTTTACATGGTCGATTTACCGATAGCGATTAAAGTGCTAACTGAAATACTAACTTACGGTGTCGTACTACCTTCTCTAATGACATTCTTTAACTTATTAGCGACTGTAAAAGGAGCTAGAGTAGAGTGGAATATCCTTACGGCTTTTACTTCTCTATCATTTGTAGGGTCTATATTTTCTGGCGTAACTGGGATTTCCAATGCGACCATAACATTTGATGCCATCATTCACGAGACTATGTGGGTCGTAGGGCATTTCCATGGATTTATATTGTTATCCATCGTACCAGCAGGGTTTGCTGTACTCTATCTCATGATACCAATGATGACTGGAAGAGGCTGGTATTCTTCAAAGCTAATGTGGGTTCACTTTTACGGTTATTTAGTAGGTTCTTCAATGGTAGTTTTGGGATTTGATGAATTAGGTCTAACTGGACTGATCAGAAAGGCTGAAATCTTTCCTTTATCATCCACATTTATACCAGCTGAACTAATAGCTACTGCTGGTGCATTTATAGCAGATATAGCAACTGTTGTTTGGTTAATTAACCTTGTTTTAACGTTAGTAAGAGGAAAAACAGCTAATGTTACTAGCTTAAATGAATCATTTAGTCTAATTACAATGCAAACAGCAACTATCCTAACGAGAAAAAGAGACTTAATATTTAAAAGCGGTTTTAAGAAGAAAGGGTTATAATTTTTTGCTTTTTCCTTTCATGGTCTCTTGAAATTAAACTACAAATAAAAGAAAAGGGGACTAACCACATCACTTGAGTAGAAAAGCTTATATGAGTGTTTTGATAGTAATAATGATTAAAAAGTAAGTAACAAGAGGGAATAAAACATGGCAGAGACAACATATAAAATAGTCTTTGAGGGGGCATTTTACAAGATAGTGGAGGATGACGAGGCATCGCTATTGCTGTTCGAAGGAAAGCCTATATCAGCGACGTGCATTGAGCACGGTAGCCATTGCAACCCATATGGTTGCCCCCACGTAGAAAGACTAATGAAAAAAGTTTTTTCTTAAACACCTTTCGAGCCTATAACAGCTATTTCGATTAACACATCTTTTGGTAACCTCGAAACTTCTACTGTAACTCTAGCCGGAGGTTTTTCTCCAAAGTACTCGGCGTAGACTGCGTTAAATTCGGAAAACAAGTTCATATCCTTAATATACACGAAACTCATAACTACATCGCTCAAGCTAAACCCTGCAGCGTTTAGCACAGCCTTAATATTTTCTAATACAGCCTTTGTTTGTTCTTTTATTCCTCCTTTCACTACTTCTCCAGTCTTGGGGTCTACTGGTATTTGTCCAGAAACATATATTGTATTCTCGACCTTTATGGCTTGGGAATATGGTCC
Organism: Stygiolobus caldivivus; assembly: GCF_019704315.1. Lineage (NCBI taxonomy): Archaea > Thermoproteati > Thermoproteota > Thermoprotei > Sulfolobales > Sulfolobaceae > Stygiolobus > Stygiolobus caldivivus. The sequence continues at coordinate 2,268,531 of NZ_AP024597.1, forward strand.
TATTGGTTTTGGTGCATCGGGCGAGAAAACTATTTCCATAGTGGAAAAATAACATATCAGATTTTACGTTTTATCCTCTCTAACCTAATTTCTTCATCAAGGTTCTTCTCAAGTTTATTTAAGTTAGAATTCACAGCTGGATAACCTAATCTAGCTAATAGTGTACCGTCATGCTCCAGTGTGATCCTTATCGTGTTATCATTAACTTTATTTATCCTTAAGACTCCCCCGCCTTTGTCTGAGTCATAAACGTATCTTATTTCACTGCTCCCTACAAATACTCTACCCGAAACATGATAAGACGTGACTACTAATTTTCCCTCAACATCAAATGTATCTTCATGGACTTTTATCGACGTAACATTTGGAAATATCCTAGGTATTAAGAAAGAAGGATCTGATAGAATCCTCAACACAACATCTATCTCATGCGAGATTTTGACTTCCTTTTCCAATTTCATCATTATAAAACTTGATTTGCAAAGAATTAATTTTTATCCTTAGCCCTCAGGGCTGGAGTCTCTTCAGGAGACTGTAACAACTTTACGTTACTTTTAACTACTTTTGTTCACTCTGAATATGACCTCTATTGTGTTGTGTTTATATTAAGTATTACTTAATAAGTAGGATATTTTGACGGCCTCCCTACTGATGACGGGCTCTGCCCACGAAGTTTTGGAAGTGATAAATACGGATGGGAGTAGTTGCGTCCCCCCAAACTAGCCCCAATGGGGTAAGGGTGACTGTGTATGATCCCTTAGGAGGGTGCACGTGGCGGAGTTAAAAGTAACTATAAGGATAAGTTACACCATAGGCAAACGCGAGCTAAGCTAATAAAGATAGTTAGTATCACTTATATAAAATATGCTTTTTTAACAACTCACTCAGATTTCAAATGTAATTGATAGTGTAATGCAATAATTAGATCCCTCTCAGTTATAATACCCCCTACACTTCCATCTTCTTTCAGTATAAGCAGGGAACCCACCTTCTTCATGATCATTATACCTGCTGCCTCGTTTATTGACTTCTCAGGGTCAATAGCCAGCACGTCTTTCGTTGCAACTTGAGACACCTTTTTAGTGAAGAACATTTCAGGGTCACTTTTCAGCACAGCTTTTGTAAAGAGCTTTAGAGCGTCCGCAGCTGTAATTATACCAATAACCTTCTGTTGGTCATTTATTATGGGTAACCTCCTAAACCCCCTCCTGATCATCAGTTTAACTGCTTCAAACACAGGAACGTCCTCATATACCGTGGTGACTTTCTTCGTCATGAATTTCTTGACTGGGAACAGTTCGTCTAGGTCTTGAAAGATAAGGAGGAACTCTCTCTCAGTTATTATGCCCGATACTTTTTTCTCTTTGCTTAATACAGGTAATGCCCCAAAGTTTCTAGCTACCATTAAAGTTAACGCGTCCATAACGTCATCGTCTTCATAAGCAAAGACAGGCTTAGGGGTCATAACCTGGGCTACTCGTTTTTCGATCAGTGCGAATATATCTCCCCTATTGCATCCCTCCTCACATCTATCGGTTACAAAGGTTAGTAAGTCACGGGTAGAAATTATCCCTTCAATACTATCATTGGTTACTATAACTCTTCCGATCCCCCTAATGTTCACTTTTTTAAACGCCTCTACCAGCTTGTCTTTTACTGTGACTATTGGTGGGTCAGAAAGCATGAGTGTTTTAATTATCATGGTTTTCCTATTTTATCTGCTCGTTTATAATTCTTACCTTCTACGTAAAAGTTAAGCTAAATCCCTATAACTTTGTTAAACCCCCTATAGACCTCGGCGACACTCCAAGCTTGGGCTATACACCCGCCTGCTAAGTAAGGCGGAATATCTTCAAATAACTCAGGGATATATCCATTATTTTCCTTAATTACATCTAGAAGTGGCCTGAAGACATCTATGAGCATCTTAGCTTTAATTACGTCGTTTTCTACTTTCAGTTTTGCGTCTATATACGCACCTATAAGCCACGGCCATATAGGACCGTTATGGTACGCTTCGTCCCTACTAGCCCTATCACCCCTATATATAGGTTTATACCTAGGGTCTCTCATAGAAAGAGTACTGAGTCCATAAGGCCTTAAAAGCTCATTCTCCACCGTAGTCAACATAACCTTTCCCATCTCTGGGGGTAAGACGTTAAAAGGGAGGGAAAGGGAGAAAATCTGGTTGGGCCTGATCGACTTATCGGGTATCATGTATTGGTCTATATAATCGTAAAGCCCCCAACTGGTAACGAATTTCTCATTAAAGGCATTCTTTACTTTCTCCGCCATTATTCCGTAGTCTTGGTTGTCATTAAACATTTTGGAAAAGAAGTCCATTATCATTAAAGCGTTATACCATAACGCGTTAATCTCTACCGCAGCCCCTTCTCTAGGTGTTACAATTCTACCGTTATAACTGGCGTCCATCCACGTCCTTGGGGCCCCTCTGTGGAATAATAAGTTATCTTTTAAGTAAACTATACTATTCCCCTTTGAGTACCAGTCTATTATTTCTTGGAGTTTAGGGTAAACTCGCCTAACATACTCCTTATCACCACTATATGTATAGATCTTATAGACCGCGTTAACAGCCCACAGGCTAATATCTACTCCAACATAAATCGGCTCTCCTTCGGGTGTTATGTGGTTCGGCAATAGGCCTTTCTCCATATAACTTAGATACCTATCAGTTATTTCTTCAGCTAATTTATAGAGCCCGTTCATTAAAAGGATACCTTCCATTGAAATAAAAGTGTCTCTCCCCCACTCATCGAACCAGTGGTACCCGGCAATAATCGCCCACCCGTCTTTCCCCCTCACTAAGAAATCTGTAGAAGCTGAGGCTAAGAGCTTTAACACGTCGTAGGGGCTTTCCTTTGGTTTTTCAAAACCTGCCCTATCGTAATAAATGTGAACCGCTAAGCTATTATTTTTACTCGTAGCACAAAACGGGTTGTATAGGTCTTCTTTATAGTTAGAGCCCCTTTCGAAGTCAAGTAAATAAAAGAAGTTATAATACCAATATCCGGTAAGCTCTACGTCAACCCCGCTTTCGAACAGAAAATTTAGGAATGACGTACCCTCTTTCATTACTTTAACCTTCTGGCCCTGATAAGACACATCAAAAAACAGAGACTTTGGTGTTACCAAGTGGTGGCTACGGTAAGTGACTAATGGGCACACCCTTATCTTGCCCTCACTTGTCTTATACTCTACGGTTATAGCGTTCTCGAATTCATGAGCAATTAAAGTCTTTTCGACTTTCTTATCATTTATCTCATAAATCCACTTTACGTAATTCCTCCCCCACTTGAACTCTTTAAGGTATTTATAGCCTTCTGGGTAATACGCACCTTCATAATGGTTTGCAGACAAGGGGAACTCTCCTTCATCTGTTATTAAATAGTCCTCAAATTTTGACAGCATTAAGTACCTTTTATGAGGTTGGTTAAGGGGGACTACTAAGTATCCGTGATAAGTCCTCGAATTTATACCGCAGATAGTAGAGGAAGAATACCCTCCAGTCCTAAGCGATAAAAGCCACTCACGCCTTTCACATTCCTCGGGTGGTAACACACTTTAAATTTAGTCATTACTAGTTATTAGCTTATCTAAAGTAATGATAAATTCCGAATGAGACCATACCAAAGGCATTACAGAAGAGCTCTGTAAAGTATCTGGGTATACTTGTTCAGGCAAAAGGCCGGTAGGTAAAGCCCTATCCATGACCCACTTAACGTATTTCATTGCTTTCTGCATGTCTTGTATTTCAGCATAGTACTGGGCAACCCATAAAGTAGTTATTATCCAAGGGTTAGGGAGTGGCCTTTCCCTCCTATAATAGTCGTTTTCATACCTGATTATGCCACCGTTAACAGTCAAGAGGTCTTCAATGATCTTTATAGTATTTTTCATTATTGGGTGTCCTGCATCGACCATCTCAAAGAAGAAAGGAGAATACATACTCGCATCTACTGTTAAGTCCTTATTCCCGTTTTCGTCAAGACGCCTTATAAATCTATCATTATGTACCATCCTCTTCAAAGCTTCCTCTTTAATGTACCTAGCAATAGTCACCATGTCTCCTGAAAGGACTTCATCCCCCATATCTGATACAAGTTTAGAAGCCGACTTCAGAGCACCGTATACTGTTGACACGGTATAGATGTGTATCCCGTACCTCTCTTCCCATAAGTCAAAACTCGGTTTAGGTAAACCGTCTTCTATGTACCTCATCATGAACCTTACAGCCGGCTTTACAAAGTCCTTATAAACTGAAACTAGTTCGTCAATGTCTTTATAATATTCATAGTGTTTAGCTATAGCCCACACTTGCAATGCTGTCTCATCTTCTTGTATCGGGTAAATCCTTTTACCGTTCATGAGCCATGGGTGCCATGAACTAGCCAACGTACTGTCGGGATTATATTTGTGGAAAAGGAACCCCTCTTCACTAACTAATTTTGAAATAAACGCGTAGTGTTTTACCGCTAAGTCACCGTAGCCCGCTAGGTCTAACGCATGGGCAGTTATTGCACTGTCCCTAGGCCAGCAATAAGTATACGAATCACCGTATACACCCACAAAGCTATAGTCAGAGGAAGCTATTATTGAACCGTTTTGATCCATGTGGTTTTTTATCACTAAAAGGCTAATCTGGAATAAGTCTTTGATCTTGTCGTCCACTTCTTTTAGCTCAAACTTATCGAACCAATTTTTCCAAAACATATAAGAAGTAGTAAATGAGGACTCGATCTCTGTAGAAGTTACCCTTTTTAACAGTTTCCTCAGCCCTTGCAGAGTCCTGTCAAACGCTATCGCAAGGTATGCCTTCTCGCTTCCGAGGGGGCTTAACGATAGTTGTAGAGCCAGTGCAGACTGTACGTTACCGTTTTCAATAGTCTTGCCGATGAGGTTGCCGTCTTTCACGTCCTCAAATACGTCATTTTTGCCTACTGTAAATTCGTTAAACTCTTTCATAATCCCTAACAGTTTAATCCCGACATACCTCTTGGCCTTATAGTGGATAATTGAAGTAGTCTCGGGGTCAAAGAACGCTGTGTCTCCATAAGGGTTAGAATAAAGGTCTAGGTCAAATAAAAATATCAATTTAGCCCTTATAACTTCAGTTGACTTATTGTAGACTTTTATTACTCTGTAAAAAATAGGCTCGTATAGGTCCGTAAAATCATATGACAGTAAAGAGATTTTACTATTAATATCTGCCTTTACTTCAGCAATATTTGTATTGTTCAAGTAATTTAGGTTAACCCGCCATTCTGTATCTTGATAAAGTCTATCCGTAAAAATGTATTGTCTTACAGGTTTTCCGTTAGTATGGTTTTCCATTCCCACGTATGGGTAATATAAGTCGATGATCCTTCCTAATTCGTCAAGGTTCACTAATAGTTTGCCGTTACCTACGCTTAAGACCCTCATGTGAGCACAGTATCGTATAACTTACTTTCGGCGTTAATAAGCTTATGAGGATATATCTTTGAATTTACTATCTCACTACCTTCGCCTATTACTACATCTTCAGCTATTACACTATTAACGATCTTTGTAGGCCTCGACTTCGAAGACCTTATCTCTACATGCCTAGCGACTATTGAGTTTTCTATTACTGCATAGTCTCCTATATAGCACCTATCCATTATAGAGCTCTTCACTATCTTTACACCTTCGCCTATTATAGTGAAATTGTCAATGCTGGACTCTTCAATATATGTCTTCTTACCTATCTGACAATGCCTCCCAATTAGTATATCGCCTTCCAGTTTTAGCTCACCTTTCTTATACATCCTCTTTATCGCTATCCTTCTCTTCCTCGAGTCCGGGCTAGTACCTTGTACAAATATCCTCCTATTAGGGTCTATCTTAATACCGTGCATATCTCCCGCGTCGAGGTACTTTAACAAAGTAAGCATAGCGTCCAGATACCTAGCAGGGGTACCTACGTCAAACCAGAGATCATTTGTTATATAACCGTATATTGGATACCCCTTCTTTATCAGGTAAGGGATTATGTCCTTTCCAAAGTCCATCTTTCCCATTTTATACATCTCTTGCACTTCATTGCTCTTGAACACCTTCCTTATCTCCGGGCTAATGACATATAGACCGGTGTTTGCCAAGTTTGTTGGCGCTTCCTCTTTTTTCGGTTTCTCTACAAACCTCCTAATCCTGCCGTCACTCTCCAACTCAGCTACTCCGAATTCTTCTACGTTGTCTACGGGTTTAAGGACTATAGTCATGAAAGCGTTTTTACTTTCATGGAATTCCAAGACCTTTTTTACGTCAAGTTTAAATAAATTGTCCCCTTGGATTACTATGAAAGGCTCCTGAATATCATAATATTCCAAGTTAATCCTCACGGCGTCAGCATTCCCTATACTGTCCACCCTCGGTTGGTACTTAAAGTGGACTCTGGGTTTTATATGGTACCTGGCTGAAAAACCGATGCCTTCTTTATACAAGTCAAAGAGCGATCGATAATTTACGTAACCCCTTACTCCGAATATTATTTCCTTTATACCTTGTTTTACAAGTTCTAGTAAAGTATACTCAATTAAAGGTCTATTCAGCAGTCTTACAGCTGCTTTTGAAGTCTCTACCGTAAGAGGTCTAAGTCTTGTCGCTTCTCCTCCTATTGGTATAATTACTTTTACATCCTCTATCTTGATCGACATCAATAATAATTTTTATACAATCACTTATAAAACATATATATGAGGCACGTTAGCCTAGGCTTTGAAGTACACCAACCTTTTAGGATAAGAAAAGACTTCCTGTGGAACCCCATATACAGAAGTGAGGTGCTGAGTAAGTTCTTTGACGACTCTCTAAATAAAGAAGTCTTTGAAAGGGTAAAAAGGAAATGTTACATACCTGCAACAAAGATTATCCTTGAAGAAATTGAGAGGGGAGAAAATGAAGGATACGACGCTAAGTTCTTTTATTCCGTTTCAGGGACGTTTTTAGAGCAAGCAGAGAAATGGGGTAGGGAAGTAATCGAGCTATTACAACAGCTCTCATATACTAAAAAGGTAGAATTCCTTTCCCAGACCTATTACCATTCAGTCACAAGCCTTTGGGCTGACTTGGATGAGTGGAAGGAACAAGTTAAAAAACATAGGGAACTCATCAGGGAACTCTTTGGGCAAAACCCTATAACATTTGAGAACACTGAACTATTAGCAAATTTTAGGATAGCTAGTGAAGCTGAAAAACTAGGGTTTAAGGCGATAGTCACTGAAGGAAAAGAAAGCTTGCTAAAAGGTAGAAGCCCTAACCACGTGTATAAAGTGAAGGGGACTAATTTGTCCCTCTTCTTGAGGAACTACAGGCTTAGCGATGACATAGCCTTTAGGTTCTCTAACAGAAACTGGGACCAGTACCCGTTAACTGCAAAGAAGTTCGCTGACTGGGTAAGCTGGTCAGAGGGTGATACTGGTATGATCTTCGTAGACTATGAGACATTCGGTGAACATCACTGGCCTGAAAGCGGGATACTGGACTTCCTACGTTGGTTACCGAGGGAACTCTACAAGGCTAATGTAAAGATGATACTCCCCAAGGAAGTATACCAGAACGTATACGACGAACTACCTCTAGACCAGACAGTTTCTTGGGCTGACGTAAATAAAGATGAGTCGAGCTGGTTAGGGAATATAATGCAATGGGCATATGACGAGATGGTACGGAGGACTGAAATGTTAGCAAAAGAACTAGGTGGGGATTACTTAAAGGCGTGGAGGTACTTCACCACCAGCGACCATTATTACTATATGTTCCTAGGTACAGGGGGGCCGGCTGAAGTCCACTCGTATTTCAGTTCTTTCAATTCCCCAATAGATGCTTTTATTAATGAATTCTATGCAATTACCCTATTTCAGGAGGAAATGCGAACGAAATTAAATATTAATAATGAACCGTTCATATTTCACTTAAACGGTCAAAGGGGGAAAGAAGTCTGGACTTTGAAGCAATTTTACGACGTAGTGAAAACCCACCCTGAATATAAGGAATTGGAAAAATATGTTAGAGAGTGGGCTAAATGAAAAGATATGAATCCCTTTGGATGCCAGACGAAATAAAAAACATCTGGATGATCTCGGTTGAACTTACTAAAGTGGCTAGCCTTGGAGGACTAGGACCGGTAGTATATAATCTAAGTAGAGAGCTAGCTGGGCAGGGCTACAAAGTAACAGTGATAATGCCGAGCCACGGAAGGCATTTTGACCCCAAACTAAGGGAATACCTTTCCCTAAAAGACCTCCCTTTAGTAGCTGAAGGGGATAGAGTAGGCCTAGATGGCAGAAAATACCATTATAAGCTAGGTTTTGAGGAAGGCAAACTGGACGGTTTTAACGTGGTCTTAGTAAAAGGTTTAGACCATTCTACCGGAGTAATAATGGATGACTGGAATATCTATTCGAACATTAATGAAAAATCGGCGCTCCTAGCACGCGGAGTAATAAAATATTCCGAGTTCTCTATACCGTCTAATGTCCCTTCTATAATCCACGTCCATGACTGGCACTCGGTATTAGCAGGCGTAGGGGCTAAACAGACCTTCGAAACTAGGAGGATAATAGTCCCCCTAATCTACACTATCCACTTACTGAATAAAGTAGGATTCCCTTGGCACTATGCTTCCGAAGATTGGGCTGGCCTACTGAATTGCCCCCACTATATCTGGAAGGTAATAAAACATGAACTATATACCACAAGACAAGTATGGGATGAACTATCCTCGGGGTTAATTGAAAAGTTCGGAGCGTATGAGGCTGATATGCTAGCTACTGTAAGCAAAAGTTACCTTACTTACGACGTCTACAACTTCATCGGTAACTGGATCGAAAATAAGAGCTGTGTGACTTATAACGGGACTGAATGGAATGTAAACGAAGCAGTAGAATACGCTAGGTCTAGGTTCAACACCACCGAGAGGGAGACGGTAAGGAGAAGGTTATACGAAGAGTTGGAAAGGTTGAGAGTGATCCCGGAAGACTATGTAACAGGGAACCTATTATGGAACAACAGGTTCAGGATAGGTATCAAAGACGACTGGACATATTCAAGGCTCGATGACGGTCCCTTAGTGCTATTTGCTGGTAGAATGGTTTATCAAAAAGGAGTAGACTTGCTGGTCAGGGCATTCAGGGAAACACTTAACGTGATCCCTAATGCTAGGTTAGTAGTCCTCGGTTTACCTTCCGGTGATTACGGTCTATTACAAGACGTTATAAACAAGTCATCCGAAATGGGAGGAAACGTTAGGCTAATAATATCTTCATCATTACCTAAAGACATCTACAAATTATTCTACTATGCCTCGTCTGTATTTGTAATACCGTCTAGGTGGGAGCCTTTTGGGCTAGTATCTGTAGAAGCCATGGCTTTAGGAGCCCCTGTAGTGGCATACGCAGTAGGAGGACTTAGAGAGACAATAGTAGACATTAGGGAAGATAGTAAAAACGGTACAGGTTTCTTAGTAGAACCGGAAAATATATGGGAACTAAGTAGGGCTATTACAACTTCTCTGTTACTATCTATGGCTACAGAGAAAAAAGACGTCTCCATACTAGATAATAAGAGTTTATTATTCAAGCCTGAGGACGTAAACTATTGGAATAAAGTCAGGGAAAATAGCATTAGAAGAGTAGAGGAAAACTTTAGGTGGTCTGCCTCAGTAAAACAACTCCTCAGCTGTTACTCAAAAGCTCAGACTATGGCTAAATACAGAGTATTAGCATCATTCTAATACCACTTTATTAACTTTATACGTGATTTTTAGTCGTGCAAGAACAAATTCCACCCGGACAAAAATACGTTAAAAAGTTCATATACTATGCGGCGTTAGGAGTACCAGATGTAGATGTAAATACTTACAAACTGAAAATTTTCGGTGAGGTCGAGAAGAAACTAGAATTCAGTTATGAAGAACTACTTAAAATGATCGACGTTGAATATACTAAAGATTTCCACTGCGTGACAGGTTGGAGTGTAGCTGGTGTAAAATGGGAGGGGGTAAAAATAAAGACATTGGCTGAAATGGCAAAGGTCAAAGACTCAGCCAAATGGGTTATCTTTTACTCACTCGATGGTTATACCTCTGTAGTGCCGGTAGAGGACGCATTATCTGAAGACTCTATAGTAGCCCTAAAGATGAACGGAAAGCCCTTAGATATAAAGTCAGGGTTCCCTGCCCGTCCTTTTATACCCCACCTCTACGGATGGAAAAGTGCAAAGTGGCTTACTGCTATCCAGTTCACCACTGAATATCAAGATGGATTCTGGGAGGAGAGGGGATATCACGAAAGAGGTAATGTGTGGGAGGAAGAGAGGTTTAAGGGAAAAGGGTTCAGTCATAGCGGTTTAAAAAGAAGACCTATACTTTAAACCCTATTTCACTTCTTCGAAGATTTTTTCGAAACCTTTTACTTCTCTAAGTGGCCTCCCGCTCCCCCCTCTTTCCACCGTAATAATCTCGGCTAATATGCTTAACGCTATTTCTTTTTCGCTTTTAGCACCTATATCCAAGCCCGCAGGTATCCTCAGCCTCTTAAGTTGCTCAACTGGTATCCCTGCTTCTAGGAGTCTCCTCATTATAACTTTTGCCCTCTTTATGCTCATAACTACGGCGATCTCCTTAGCTCCACCTATTATTGATTTCATTATAGCCCATGTATCATAAACGTGTTTAGTAGCTATTACTACATATTTCCCTTTTACGACTTCATCTGGGACTTTAAACGAGTCGCCTTTTATCACTTCATCAGCTTCATAAGCTACATCATCTGCAAAAGGGTCTACTACTGTAACCTTAAACCCCAGGTCTTTTAAATACCTAGAGAGGATCGGTGCAACACTTATACTCTTCCCAGTGCATTTACTCTTATCGACTTTGACACTATCCCTATCACAAAATACCGGTTCTTCTGCCTCTGCTTCCCTACTCGAAGTGAAGATAACTACATCCATACACAATACTTAGGAAAGGAAAAATAAAAAGAATGATTAAAACACCTTTGAGATTAAAAACGGGGCTTAGTCTTCTCCGTATATATCCTTAATCTGAGACGTTACCTTATCTAGTGCTGTCTTCTTTTCCTTATATTCCTTTAGTAGCTCTAGTAACTTCTTACCTTTTTCGGTGAGGTAATACAGACCGTCTTTTTGAGATATTAAATCTTTCTCTACTAGTCTGTTTATGTAGTTATTTGTTAGTTCATAGCTTAGATTTGCCTTATACATTAGCCAAGTCTTCTTTGCACCGTTCTCGCACTGTGATAATATATCATGTATTATTTCATACCTTGTCCTCTTTTTTCTACCCATTACAGTTTCTGTCATCAATATGTAACTGGATAAGAAACTTAAAAATTTTACTTCTATTTTGTTGGTGTAATGATTGTAATATCAGAGATACTAACCCACTCTCAATCTCGTTATATACAAAAATACTACGTGAGAGGTCTCTTTGATACTAAAGTTTTACTATGAATTACATTCAAAATTTGTCAAAATATATTAGATAATATGTACAACTATTCATATTTTTTTCTGAAGTTATCAAACAGAGACCATGAGGCATAAGAAGCAGATTTAACCGAACTTAGAGTAGGGAATAGATCCCATTCTACCTCTCCATGAGCAAGTAAATTCCTGACATTCACCGATAACCTGTAAGTCAAACTCAGTTTCTGGTCCATATACCTTTCAGCCCAAGCTAATAGAGAACCTTGAGAGAAAGGGAAAACCTCACCGTTGACCTTCACCTTATATTTACTCCAGCCCTTTCTCCTTATATATAGTTTGAGGCGACGGTAGTCCAACCCCTTAACCTTTACTTTTTTCTCTTTATACTTTATGGTCACCCCTTTTGACAAATACTCTGAGTAAAGTGTACGTAAGCTCATCTCTAACATTAGGTAAATCTCTAATGTAGCTACCTCGTTTATCCCTAATGTGACCAGTTTTATTGCATCACTCTGGATTTTTCTCACTTTATCTGGTAAATCTTCTCTAATCTCTCCTTCCCCGAGGATGGCATAAGGGATATTAGCGAGAAAAACGCCCACAGCATCTTCCTTGTTCTCTACCTTAATCTTCTCCTCTCTTAAAATTACATACCCGTCCTTATACCGTACTTCTTTAAGTACTTCCTTTAATAATTCTAGATCCCCCTCCTTCTGGTACTGAAAGAACGACTTTATTTCCTTTAATATCATTTTTCTTACGTTCAACAACTACTTTAAAATACAAGTAGCTTTTAAGTATTAAAATGCCAGGCGGAAGAGGGAGGATAGGACTCATTTTACCTGCAAATAACGCAGCTATGGAATACGACATGTGGAAAATGGCACCAGAAGGAGTAACAATCCATTCGACGAGGATGAAACCTACGAAAGGGTGTGAGCCTGACAACGTAGAGGAGTTCGAAAGAGAGCTTAAGTACGTCTACTCCCTACTAGAGGAAGTATCAGACGTCATAGTCTACGGGAGGACTTACGGTACACATAGACATGTAGACGTTATAAGGAAGGTAATAAGGAAGGAAGTAGTGATCCCAGAAGAAGAAGTCTACAACTTATTAAGAGAATTAAAAGTAAAGAAAATCTGGGTAGGAACACCGTATATAAAGGAGAGAACTTTGGAAGAGGTAGAGTTTTGGAGGTCTAAGGGGTTCGAGGTAGTCGGTTATGACGGGTTAGGAAAGGTAAAAGGTGTTGATATTTCTAATACTCCAATATTTACTATTTACAGGCTTGTAAAGAGAAACCTCGATAAGGTAATTAACGCTGACGCTATTTACATCGCATGTACAGCACTATCTACCTATGAGGCAGTAACATACTTACACGAGGACTTAGGAATACCGGTAATTTCTGAAAATACTGCTACCATGTGGGGGACATTAAGAAAATTGAAAATTAAAAACAGGGTTCCGGGGTTTTGATTATCAGGGAATTTAAGTTAATAATTCAGCTAATAATAAATCAACTAGGTGTTACATAGAGATTTTTAAGTTCCTTTAATCTAATTGAATTAATGATAATAACGTTTATATACAAGAAACTAAATTATTAAATTAAATGTTAAACTCTGTTAAACTCACATTTAATTCGCCTAGATCTGAGATAATGAAGATCTTTACAGACCCATTTAGACTGAGCGGTATTATTTCTCATTTCGTAATCTTACAAGTCTATGATACTGCAAGTGAAACTTTCGTAAGTCCAGGCAAAGTAACATTAGAAAAATTACCTAATTATTATAAAGTCCTTTACGTTTTTGGGACACCAGATACTGGAATAAGGACACTTTTAGGGACTTTAAAGGGACCTGAAATAATAATGGGGGGAGTAGAATATAAGGGTAAAGACGTAGATAACACGTTTGAGTTGACCATGCAGTTCTTATCCCAAGAACTGAGCAACAAAACAGTGATTACGATAAATGCTAATTTAATATATAATCCTTCTCTAAAACATAAGATCTTTGGAAAAGAGATAAGAGAATTAAAGAAAGAATTTGACTTCCCGAACCATATAATAAAAGACCACATAGTCCCGTACCTAAACCTGACCTTTAAACTTGAAGAAACGTTATACGAAGAAGAGAAGGGAGAAGAAGAAAGTTAAACCCCTAGCTTAGCTTTTTTAGTCTACACGACAAAGGTAAAAGTCGGACTTATGAATTGAAGGCAGAAAAAAAGAATATAAAAAAGCGATTTAGTCTCAATTTACCAGAAGAAAAAATAGTGATGTATGTAGCCAAGATAGTTGAAATCATCCTACTGTTAGCCATAGCAATTGTAATTGCATATACTGTGGTCGACATATTCCTCCTAATACCAACAGGGCTTCTTAGTGAGATCTTTGGGTTAGTAGGTAACGCGTTTTTAGTAGTTGTCTTATTAGAGCTATTCCAAAGCATTGTAGATTTCGGTAGAGGAAGAGGGAGGAGTGTAATTTACGTCATGGACGCTACTATGAGCTTTGTACTTAGAGAAATTATTATAGACCTGATAAACGGTATAAATAGCATAACAGACCTAGTGTACTTATCCTCTATTACACTAATAATCGCTGTTAGTAGGTTCCTGATCTCTTTCAGGCTAAGGAGAAAACGCTAAAGATTTTCCTCTTTCTTCTATATTTGATTCATATCAATTTAATTAGATTAAAAAGCTTTAATTTAATCCTTATAAATTATTAGAAATATGATAGATGTAAATGACTTCCAGCCCGTTTTAAGGATGGGCATAACTGTTGATGAGGAAGCATATATAGCAAGAAAATTAGCGCCCGTGGTAGACAAAGTAGAAGACAGAGTTTTAGATATAGCACCTAGTAATTGTTTAATCCCCATCTATCTCTCCGTTGAACTGGGGAAAGAAATCCTAGCTGTAGATGACTGGAAGTATTTTAAGAGAGAAGACGCTGAAAAGTTAATAAAAAAATATAACGCTAACGTTAAACTTTTCGACGGGTTACCCAAGATCCCCTTTGGTAACGAGAGTTTTTACTTTATCTATAGTGTAATGTACTTCTACAACTTAAAGAGGGATATCATGAAAATAGTAGTATCTGAGATAAGGAGGATACTTAAAACACACGGGCAAGTACTCATAGTAGACCCAATAATGACCAGAGGAAAGATCAGAAAAGAAATGGAAGAGCAAAAGTTTAAACTTATAGAATACACGGAAAATAACGCGCTGTCATTTAGTAAATGGGAAAAAACAGAATGAGTACCTTTCACTCAAGTCTGTAGTTGAACTTGGACTTTGAAGATGCAAGCAAGACTATCCCCACTAACAGCATACCTATAGGTATATAATATCTTGGTTCAGGTGTTATACTATTAAAGTAAGGTATGTAGTTAATTAAGGGAGTTACGTCTATTATAAATATGAGTATTGATAAAATCGTAAAGAACAACCCCGCAATTAGCGTTGAAAAGGAGTAAGTGTACTTAACGAACAGTTCATGCCAGTCCACCTCTTTAGTCTTTACAATATATGCCCCATTTTTCATAAAAGTTAGAGAGTAATCCTTACCGATCATTGCAAACCCATTCATGTGCCCAAATCCTAGTTCATGTGCTTCTTCATTCCCTTTTTTCACGTTGAACTTAATTACCTCCGCCCATTCTTCTGGGTTTTCGACATTTTTACTTTCGATTACGTTCCCTTGATCATCTAATTTTATATGCCCGACATAACCTTTTATCCCCATCTTTACCCCTCTCCGCTACTACTAATTGCATGTTTAATCACGTAATCCCAATTAGTTTCCCTAGCTCTAACGAAGTAAACTAAGTCTCTAACCACCACGACCCCGATATCGTCAATTATCATAGCATATCCCAAAAGGGGGTCTAATAATTTCAACTTCTTTGCCTCTTGTTGACCTATCTCCATATTTTCTACTAAAATCTTAGCTAATTTACCCAAGTCTACTCTGATCATATCCATCCCATAAACCTTCTCTAAGTGATCGTCTTTTAACCGATAAACGGCTAACAGACCGGGTATTTTTTGGAATGTAACTTGCGACATTAATGAATATTTTGATTTTAGGCTTTAAAAAGATATCTTTGAAATTAGTCTAATATTATTAAAAAAGATAGCTTATGTTTTTAAAAAGGATATTTATTATAAAGTTATTTTTTAAGTTTTAAACAAAAACTTGTTTTCGAACCTTAAATTTTTCTTATTAGATGTAAAACCTCATCGATTTTATTGTAGATACTAGGTAGCATTTTACGTAGAACCTTTATATCCGACATATTTTACTAAATGGATGTCTGACGCTCTATACTTTCCGATTCGAGCCTTGAACCCCCAACTATCCAATGCCGAGATGAAGTTAAAGTATTAAGGTAAGGATTTAGGATAACGCTTAACTGCCACGGTTTTTCCGATTAGTGCTGACCGGATTTAGGCGGTGTATTATACCTTAATCTCATTAACTTTCCTAAATTCGACTAAAAATTTACGATCCGAAGGAAAAAATTCGTAGACTAAATATATAGAAGCTGAGGAGAAGGAAATACCTTATCTCCTATTTCTCTATCTACTCTACTCTAATTTATATCTCAGAAACATGAGAGACATAATTAAGATAAATAATATTTAAAATTTAAAAAAGAATTTAACTTTTTTGTTTTCCTCATCATTATATAGACCTAAAAAGGAACCCTGTTGTACTGAAGAAAGACCCTACAAAACTTAAAGCCATAATATATGAGTAAAGTGGGTCTAAAGTGGAATAGAATAACAGGCCTCCAGCTGCTGCCATCCCAATAAATATTATGTTAGCCGTAGAAAGATAGAATAGCACCTTGTCCTTGCTTAATGTACCTAACGCAAAGAGAGCAACTCCCAAGAAAGCGGTAAGCATTGCAAAACTAATATGAAGGGACAGTAACGCTGACTGGTATGCATTAGTTAATGGGAACTTATCGTACAAGAGAGTAGCAAGACCGAAACTGAAGAGAAAAATTAAGGATAAAAGTTCTGAGCCTGCAAATACAGTTAAAGCCCTCGATTTTTGATAAAGCGCCATACTTATCATTATTATGTTAATAATTAATAGTTAAAAAAGTTTGGTTAAATACTCACGTAATGTATCGCTCTCTGAATTACATCTACTGTGATAGCTGAAGACGTGAACAATACACCTAAAAACCCTAACCCCATCATCAAAGCGTAAGACGGGTCTACATACCCACCGAAATAAAATAGGCCTTCAAAAGCCGCAAATATGCAGAACAAGACGTTTAATAGCCCTAACGCTTTTAGTTTTAGATTATTTCCACGCATAGCAGACCCTAAGACAAAAAAGCTTAAAATTACTACTATAGCGGCACCGTAGATATGTGCTGTAATTGCGTCACCCACAAGTCCGAGGTTAAATATCGGTATTGCCATACCTGCACTGTAAAGGACTATTAATACTACTAATTGAAATAAAGTAGGCATTAGGATATAATTTTCAGCATACATCAAATCTATAGTTTTATTTATAAAATTTGTCGCACTCATCAAAAAATACTTTACAAGTGAAATTAAAAAATTTTACCTTAGCTTCCTGAATAGGTATAAAAACAAGAGGCTGGCGAAGAGCATGTAGAAACTAGCAGCCACTATTGTAGTCAGTTCAGTCCCTATCACGTTTTCTGTAAGGTAATTAAACGGTATTGATAAGAATACGAAAAATATGAGGCCCAGAGACGCTAAAAATATATATAATATCGATTTCTCTTTCATTTCACTTCACCGGTGCCGTTTCCCATATAATGTTATAAGCAATGAACAGTGCCATAGCTATAGTACCACCGAAAATCAGACCGAGTATGAAGAGGCCCAATTTAGTCATGTTTTCACCCCGACTGCTGGAAGGGATTCCCAAAACTGGTCAAAATCCTTGTATAACAGTTAGTGGGAGTCTGTCCCTTTTGAACCAATAATTTACTACACCCGGTGCTCTCATCATAACTGGACAGAGTAGCGAAACCAGACAGATCACTGCTCCTACCTAAGATTACGGGTGCATGTAAGTTCATACCAACAGCGTATAAATAGTCGGTGTTGGGATCCCAATAAAGTTGGACGTAAGGAAGGGGTCTGACCGTAGGACCAGTAACTACAGCGGCACCCTTATAGGGGTCGTAAGTAGACCCGTGGCAGTCACAATGGATCACACCGTATTTAATACCTTGAGAGATGATGATGTTGTATACATCGGAGGGTATAAAATCAGGGAAAGGCCCGTTAGGTTTGACTAGGTCGGGAGGATAGTAGTGTATCTCCGGAGGTATACAGCCTAAGTGTTGACATATTGCACTAAACGCTACTATAGAGTTATTTGGCCCTACTCCCCCCGGAAAAGTATAAGTAGCTCCAGTCTCTGGGATCGTGACAGTAGTAGAGGGGACTTTCACCGGGTTCCCGTTTTCATCACCAATGTTTAACAGGAAAGTTATATCACCTTGCATAGGGTACTGGAATACTAAAATAGCGGGATTATTTACCGGCAATTTAGAAGCCTGAATAGGGTTCCCGTCAGAATCCGTTATTATCATCCACGGAAAGTCCTTAAGTGTTATCTCTGGCTGATTAAGGTAACCTAAAACCGGTAAAACGGAAACTACTGCTAGCGCTCCTATCCCTACTAGTAGTCCCTTTAAAAATAGTCTCCTTTCAGGGTTTAAAGGACCTACATTGTCTTCGGCATACTTAAATAGGTAGTCCCTCCCTTTCTTTACAAACTCCTTCTCATCAAACTTGGTTGGGGGGTTCCTCATTTTATACACGAGGCGGTGTAAAAATATTAGGTCATCTCTCTTGAGGGCAAATGGTTTCATTTCTTTTCACAAATTTAGTTATAGTTGAAATCTTTAAATTTTTATTTTATATCTTTTCTAGCTCACAAAATTAATCTTCTTTGTAATTAAAACTTAAACATAGTTTAATGTTATTTTCAATTAGATAGATTAAAGTATGTTAAGTTTGAATTCATAATGCTAAATTATTTTATTTATATAAACTAAGTTTCAAAAATAAATAAATCACAGAAAAAGTTAAATATAATGATAATTACAGTGAATTTTAGGTGAACGAGTATAGCACTAATTGATAAAATAAAACACGAGGCAGAAGCTGTCTGGTTTATTGTAATGCTAGCCATTATTCTAGGCTATTTTTCATGGGAAATAGTCCAAATACAGACCGGTGCTAACGTAAGTTTTAGATACGGTCTACCCTTGTATTCAGGGATGCCTAAACAAGCCCAAGAAGCCGTTTCGTATTTTGAGTCCCACCCACCGTCTAACCACACGTCTGAAGTCATTAACGGCATATTAGTAGTTAACATGACAATATACCAGTATTACTACTCACCTAACGTAATCAAGGCTCAACCTAACCAGCAAGTAGTCCTAATATTAAACTCCCCCCAAGTCATAACCGGAATATACTTACGGCTCCCTAACGGTGTAATTAACGTAAACGCAGTACCAGGGATCCCGAGTTATGCATACTTTGTGTCCCCCAGTTCTCAGGGGAACTATACTTGGTATGAGCCCGAATACGCGGGCTATGCGTTTTCTACGAATATGACCGGGACATTAGAGGTGGTCTAGTTGGCTTATAATTTATCTAAGCAAATAATTGGAAATTTAAAGAAAGATATGTCTATGTTTTTAAGTAAATTTAAGAGTGTTGCGTTACCAAAAGATACCTTAGGAGTAGTCTGGCTATTCACTCTCGGTGCGATAGGTTGGCTAGTAATAGTGGGAACCGCAGCTATGAACATGAGGACTTACCTTGTATTTCCCAGTAATTCTGCAGGTATAGGGCCCACATACTACCTAGCCCTGACACTACACGGATGGAGTGCAATGCTCGGAGTAGTTCCCGATGCTGCATTTGCTGTAATAGCATTCGCTATGTATAAAAGTGGTCTATCTGTAGTGAACACTAAGAAGATAGCTTATCTGTTCTGGGCGTCGAATTTAGGCTTATTGTTAGCGTTACTAGGAGGACCCGATATGGGCTGGTATATGTATCCGCCATTAGCTATAGAAGAAAATAGTACCTTTAAGGCATTCCTCATCTACCAGTCCCCCTTACTAATAGGTCTCGCTTATATTGCCTTAGCTGTAAACTCTATTGGGGAGACTATAATCCCTATTATTTTACTGGCTGATGCTTACGCAACAAAGCCCAAGAACCAGAAACTGAACATTTTCGCAGCATACGGTGTAGCTTTTGCGGCTATAATAGCCCTTACAATGCCTGCATTATCAGCAGCGGAGATCTGGTATGCGTTGCACTTTTTAGCTGGTGTTCAAGTAGACCCGCTCCTCTGGTTAATACTGTTCTGGTTCTACGGACACCCGGTAGTCTATTATGTACCGTTCCCTCTATTTGGAGCATTATATTATTATATACCTAAGGCCGCTGGTAGGGCATTGTACAGCGAGAAATGGGCTAGATGGAACATATACCTTTTGGCTATAGGTTCGATGTTAATTTGGGTGCACCACTTACAGACTTTTCCACTGCCAGTAGTCCTGAGGCTGTGGGCTAACTTCGCCACTTTAGTCTTAGCTGCTGGTTCCGGGTTGACCGTTTTAAACCTAGGCCTTACAATTCTCTTATCAAACGGTTATAACTACAGAGACCCCATAGGAATGTCGTTCTTAATAGCTTTAATAGGGTTTATACTAGGCGGAGTACAGGCATTACCTCAGCCTTTCAATATAGTAAACCCAATCATACATAATACGTATTATATAGTAGGGCACTTCCACTTAATAATTTGGACGTTAATACTAGTTGGCTTTACGGGTGTATTCCTAGACCTATTAAAGTCCAGTTCCACGGGATTCGACTACTCAAAGACCGCCTCAAGGTTAATAACTGCAGGGCTTTTACTCTGGACTATACCGTTCATGACTATAGGGTACCTAATGTCAGTAGAAGGATATCTAGGGATGATCAGGAGGGTTATAGCTTATCCTGCCATGTTCGAGCCCTTTAACCTCGCCATTTCCCTGCTTGCAGAGATCGGGATCCCCGGTCTTGTATTAGCAATTTCTACTGCTATTGGTGATTACATTACGAGGGGAGTTACTACTGGAGGTGTATCTATATCTGCATCCACCTCTATATCAATGAACGTAAGTAAGGAGGTGAAATTGGATGGCTGAAAAGGAGAAAGGTATAGTGGAAGACGTATTAGAAAGAGTTGGAGTTAAAGAAGTACCTTTCTTCAAGACCCCAGACTACATGTATAACCCGTCCTACTGGCTCGGTGCGATGGTAGCTGGTGCATTCGTCTACACTGTCATCACCGGACTACTGCTTTTGCTTTATTACCAACCATCATACGCTTATCAGTCCACAATGAATATCATCTATCACGTACCCTACGGGCCAGTACTCCTCTTTAGCCACCTATACGGGGCCTACATTATGATTATCCTAGCATATATCCATATGTTCAGAAACTTCTACGCAGGGGCGTATAAGAAGCCTAGAGAATTACAATGGGTAACCGGTGTCTTATTACTACTACTGACTTTAGGTGCCTCGTTTTTCGGTTACAGCCTTGTGAGTGACGTGTTAGGTGTCAATGCTGTAGACATAGGGAGTGAGTTAATGGTAGGGACAGGCTTCCCCGGTGCGACTGTAATTGTGAATTGGTTATTTGGGCCTGGTGCTCTAGCATCAATATCAAGCAGCCCGTTAACTAGGGCGGAATTATTTGACAGACTTTTAGGCTGGCACATAATCCTTGTATTCCTGATAGGTGCGTTATTCGGTTTCCACTTCATGCTCTCAGAAAGATACGGCATGACACCTTCTAAAAAGGAGAAACCAAAGGTACCAGCATATTATACTAAAGAGGAGTGGAGTAAGTTCAATGAATGGTGGCCAAGAAATGTAGTGTATATGATGTCCATTGTGCTCACGACATGGGGGATAATATTATTCGTACCCAACCTCTTAGCCAATATCAACGGACTACCTATAGTCATAAACCCCTACCCAGCACCTCAGGCCGGGACGCCTCAAGCAGCAGGTGTCCAGCCCTATCCGCCTTGGTTCTTCTTGTTCTTGTACAAGTTCGTAGACTTTGAACTACCTAACGGACAGCCCCTAACTCCTGCAATGGTAATAGCCGTATTGGTGTTCTTATTACTAATAGTAATGTTACTACCGTTTTATGAAAATAGTCAATGGATGTACTTGAGGAATAGGAAGTTCTGGGTATGGGTTATGACTTTAGCGTGGATATACCTAGTAGAGCTTAGCTTATGGGGATACTATCAACCTGGAGTTCCAGCTCCTTTCACGGAACAAGTAGAGTTATTGGGACCACCAGCAGTAATTGTAGGCTTAATAATATTATTCTGGGGTAGGGGTAAGGAGAATAGAGATAAGGGAGTGTCACTGAACTTCATGAAAACCGTTAAAATGACACCTTACACAGTTCTGATAGGTTCGGTGGCAGGACTAGCTTTCGCAGGGAGCCTAGTTAACTTCTTTGAAGAACCGGCTATAGTTAACTTAATAGCCCTATTCCCTCTAGGTATATTTACGTTTATATGGACCTACAAGTTAGGTAGAGCTATAATAAGAGGAGAGGGTACGGCTACTTCGATGGCAGGAGGGTATAAGAGAAAAGATATAGCATTTGTTGGAATAGTTGCAATTTTAGTTATTGTTGCGATACTTGCAGGTGTTATGTGGACTCTGCCTTCAGTAGGTCCGCAAGCAACATACGCTGGTATGGATCTAGGCGTGATCCTGATCTTGTTTGGTGGTGCATTACAGCTATACCACTATATAATATATGTAAAGTGAAGAAAAGATTTTTTCTCGGTTTCTTTTTTTTTTAATCCCTCTAAAATTATTCCAGATATAAAATCTTAGGAAGGGATTCTCTGAACCAGCCTACTTTTTCTGGATCCAAAAACCTTATCTTGTTATCAAACGGAAATACGAATGTCGCCTTAAAAATACCTTTTTCATAAACCAAGTCTATAATGTCGTCCTCAACGGTAGACAGCTGATTATCAGGAACCATATTTACCACCAATATCTTTTGTCCGTCATTCCACATCTTAGCATACTCTATTATTTCCTCTAACTTATTTAACTCCGTAAGAAAGACGTTAACGTTATTAGACGTAATTATATTCTGGAATTTTATAGCCTCATGTTCTGGACTAATCTTAGTTAACATGTCTGAAATTAGGATATTCCATATCGTATTATCATACCCTCTTTTGAGTTTAGATTGGTCAATTATTAAGTTCCCATGTGAATACAAAAACTGGTTCAGGTCAAAATAATAAATTATTTCAAATTCGTCGTCAACAAAAGTCCCTACCGTATGAAAGGGGTCGAGCTCCTCAATAAGAAAGGGGATATCAAGAGATTTTAAGTAATAAGCAGTGAGAACTGTAAACACAGATTTTCCTACTTTGCTGGAAGCACTCAAGAACCTGAGTCGCTTTTTCATATACTTACAAGTTGTAGCTTACCAAAAAAAGTATTTGGGTTTAAATAAAAAAATTCTTAAATTACATTTAAATAATACTCTACTTATTTCTTATTTTTATTACGATAGATAAGTAAAGTATAAAACTCTATTCTTGCAGAAGAGATAAGACATTCAGAAAAGGTAACTAGATAGATAGAACAAGGTACAAGTTCTAGTCTTGGAGTTAGGAACAAGATCTGTTTTAGGAAAAACTTTTAGTAATCATAACCGTAGATAAAAACTAATGGCTAAAACTAAAAAGACTAAGAAAGAGAGTAAACTGATCTATGTCCCATTTATAATATTTATCGCTGTCTTAGCCTTAATATTAGTACTACCTTCTATAAAAAGTCCCTTTGCCCAGCCTTCAAGTTCACTGCCTTTCATGCACTTCCAAAAAGTATCTAACCAAGACTACGCTTCATCACCGAACACTGTAGACGTATACTTTATATCTTGGGAAGGGTGCCCCTATGGCGCTACCCAGTCATGGCCTCTATACTTGGCCCTGAGCCATTACGGCACTATTAACGCTACACCAACATGGTCTGACCCCGAACCTTTACCTACACCTAGTTCAAACCCACCTACCTCGCCTCCCATGCCAGTACCCAGTCTACTATTCAATTCTTTCACCCCTAACGGTAGCGTCCACTTCCACTTCTTCTATATGATCGGTAGGATGTTTACTAACAACAACAGTATCAGTTTGCCAAACGGGACTATAATACCGTACTCTGGAAATTCAATAGTGACCCTTGAACAGCAAGAACTCCAGAAAGACGTACCTAGCTGGGTGTATAACTTGATAGCTAAATACGAGTTAAATACACCGTTCGGGCAATTCCCTAACCTAGCTGATGCTGGGAACCCGCCACATATAGCTACAGCCTTAATAATAACCGGCCCTAAGGGTACGTGGATGATAATTGGTTACGACCAGTCTGTGGGTTACGCTGCAGCCTATTACCTCGCTACATCTGGCTTCACGCCGCAAGAACTTTACTCTAACGTAACCAAAGGGCAGTTACCTAATGTGACTTCAGCGTCTTTTAGCCAAATACAAGCCGTTAGTTATATACAAGACGAGGAGAATGTTATACTAAATATAATAAACCAAGCGATGGGTACCTCATAATAAGAACTCCCTGAACCAGTTCCTTATTACCCTATTCCATAAGCTAACTTTTTCTTTTAACTCACAATCCGTACATAGCGTAACGTCCTGTCCCTTAGTCTTATAGTACCAGAACGAGATAGGGTCAACAACGTTTATTGCCTCTTTACTCACGGCCCGTACGAGCTGGATATCATATATTAAGTTTTCTAGTTCAAAGACCTCTTTAACGAATTTGGCCCCTATACCCTTTGATATTACACTATTCACAAAGTTACTTACAAGCCTGTCAAAAGCTTGATAGTCCACCGTGAAGTCCCTTTCTGTTACAATAAATGATGAAAACAAATAGGAATTTATGGTAAACTTTCCGTTCTCATGGTATTCCAGCAAGTCGTATCCGCCAAGCCTTATAAACTGTTGCCCGTCATGAACAAAATACCCGACATAAAGTCCGTTTTTCCTGTTCTTAGAATAATCGAGGAACTCGAGGGGTATAGGTTTAAGCCCGCCCTTTGAGTTAGAAGTAAAGAACTTCCCGTTTCTCTTAGGCATTTTCCTCCCTAAGAACTCACCTTCACCGATCTCTCCCATATCTACGAACATGGCTGTGAAGAAAGTAAGCTCGTTAAGGGAAGAAAAGGGGTTACCCTTTTGTAGGTCAAACTTCACCGTACTTAGCACGTAGTTAAGTACCTGGAGGTCAGGGTTTATAGGTGTCAAATTTTCTCCTTCAACATGCGACATAGTTTTAACTATTTTATCAAAGGAGATGAGTGACAGGTTTTGGGGGACAAAAGAGACTAACTTACCTTCTTTAGTGAGCAGGGGTAAAACATCAAACTCATTGGGTAATGCCTTCATCTGCTCTATGAGGAGTTTAATGTCTTCCTTTTGTGGCTTAGCTACTTTAGTTTTCTCCCTCTTGACTTCCCTCTGTCTTGCCTCCCTCTTCTCCACACAGTCAGGAAAAGAAACAGAGTTGGCTAAATTAAGTTCGTCCACCTGCGTCTGTAAGTAGCTTGATAAGTTATTTATTAAGTCTATGACTGCCCTGTGGACTGTAGGTTTGTCAAAGGTCTCCCTGAACTTCTTAACTTCCTCATTTTTACAGACGTAGGCTACAATATTATACTCGTCTTGTTTATCTATCATTATTGGTACATTATCTAGAGTGGTAACCACGACTATTGACCCCGGTTGGGTATGCTCTAATAAGTAGGCTAGGAGCTCATAGGCTTTCATTTTACCCTTCTATTCTATCATAGAACAGCAATTAATACGTTTTAGCCAAAGATATTGAGGTTCTGAAACCCCTTAAACACCAGATATCCCAAAACAAATGTCATCGCTATGACCATGACATAGCCCGTTAAAGGCTCTTGACTCAGTGTATAGGGAGATGGAGGTATAGTATAAAAAGGATAAGAGATAATTAAGACGACGGCTAAAGTAGTGTCACCTATCATCCATAAGACAAGGAGGAGAAGTTTTTCTATTAACCTCATATTCCTTACCCCTATTCCCAGCAATGCACCACCTAAAAACAAAGATAGTTCGTCCAGAGCCCGGAAGGGTACCTCTGCCCCACCCAAAACGAATAGCTGAGGCAAATGCCATACTACTACTAGAACCGCCCCTAGGTAACCTAGGAGTGACAACCTGATATTTTTCCCCCAGTAATAATAACCTACCAATGCACCTGCAAACACTAGGGCATAATGGGACGCCATAAATACTGGTTCTTCACTAAACATAAGCTCTTCCACTATAGGGTTAATAAAGGCTAAAGTAAGTATTATTGAGACTATGAGAGGCCTTTTATCTCCTATCTGTAATTTCTTCATAAGTTTAATTTTTGAAAGAGTAAATAAAAGACTTTTTTACTCGGATTAGAAAAAGGATAGTATGAAGGCTATAACTATAAAGCCTAATAATATAGGAGTTGAGGTAAAAGACGTTGAAATAAGAGAACAGTTAAGAAAAGGGCAAGCGTTGATCAAGACTGTTATGACCGGTATATGCGGCACGGATAGGGGTATAGTAAGCGGAAAAATCTCTTTCGCATATCCCCCAGAAGGTTATACTTACCTAGTTCTAGGTCATGAAGGACTAGGGAGAGTGGAAGAGACGGGCGAAGACGTAAATGAACTAAAAAAAGGAGATTATGTAGTCCCCGTAGTTAGGAGAGGGTGCGGGGAATGTCTAAACTGTAAGATAGGAAGACAGGACTTTTGTGAAACCGGAAAGTTTGTAGAAGCGGGAATAAGGGGAAAACACGGTTTTATGAGAGAGGAATTCGTAGACGACGAAAAATACCTTGTTAAGGTCCCAGAAGAAGTAAGGGACGTGGCGGTATTAACAGAACCCCTGTCAAACGTCGTTAAGGCCATAGACGAACTCCTTTTCCTACAGAGAAGAATGATCTGGACTTGTGAGGATTCGACACTTGAATGTAGAAACGCTTATATAGTAGGTACTGGCCCAATAGGTACATTTTTTGCGATGGTACTAAGGACTCTAGGTCTTCAAGTTTTCATGCTTAATAGGAGAGAACCGAGCGATATAGAGGCCTATATTTCCGAAAAAATCGGTGCGACTTTTTATGATACCAGAAAAGGACTTGAAGGACTACCTGAAGCTGACCTAATAGTAGACACTAGTGGAGTCCCAGAGGCCTTTATCCCTTTAATGAAAAAGTTAAAACACAACTCAGCTCTAGTTCTATTCGGGACTGTAGAAGGAGAAAAAGCTGAGTTTGTATCGGATTTAGTTACAGAAATAGTAGAGAAAAATATACTAATAATGGGTAGTGTAAATGCCAGTAAAAAGGACTTCCAAGGTGCACTTAATTACCTTTCCATTTGGAAATATAGGTATGGTGACGTCCTAACGAGGATGATAACGAGGGTTGTAAGCATAGAAGAAGCTCCGAATGTCCTTACTAAGAAGGTGAAGGGTGAGGTAAAGACGGTCATTAAATGGTCTTGACGTAATTCCTGAGAACTCCTATACCTTTCACTTCTACCTCGACTACGTCCCCTTCTTGTAAGTACTTTTTACCGCTAAATTCAGCAACACCCGCAGGAGTCCCAGTGGTTATTATATCCCCGGGTTCAAGTGTAATACCTTTACTTAGGTACGAGATCATATCCTCTACCGAAAAGACCATGTCCTTTGTAACACCGTTTTGAACTAGGACTCCGTTTACCCTAGTCTTTATCTCTAGCGAGTAAAAATCGACTTCGTCTTTAGTCACTATCCAAGGGCCTACGGGTAGACCGGTATCGAGACCTTTCCCCATGACCCAGTTTAACCCGTATGGGTGGACTTCAGGGAATTGGTAGTCCCTAAAACTTACGTCATTAACTACAGTGAACCCGAACACGTAATCCATAGCCTCGCCCCTGCTCACGTTCTTAGCCCTCTTACCTATCACAACCCCTATTTCCCCTTCGTAGTCAGTCCTTTTCAATTCCTTAGGTATTAGTATGTAATCCTCATTCCCTATAATAGCATTATTGAACTTTGTGAAGAAATAAGGAAAAGGGGGAGGAGCCATAGAAGTCTCTGATGAGTGGGACCTAAAGTTCACCGCAGGTAAAAATACCTTTCGCGGGTTAACGGGAGGGAGGAGCTTTTTTACCATAACCTCCTTTAGCGGAAGGTCCTTAACGACATCGAACGCACTTATTACTTTGTTAATATCTGAAAATACGCAATCGAGTCCCTCTTTATCAAACTCAAGGAATTTGTCCTCTTCATATACTACTACGACTTTTCTGCCGTCTTCCGTTAGGGCAAACCCTAATCTCATGCTTATTAAAACGACTTTAGCAATTAAATTTGTGCTTATCATTAATGACCAAATAGAAGTTAGAGATGACGAAAGAGTTGTCCTCTTAGGGAAGAACGGTATAGGTAAGACTACTCTCATCAGGAGGGCCCTATGTTTAGGGGAACCGATTAAGGTAACGGTAGATGGGGAAGACTTCTGCAAGAAAAAGGACTACTCTTTGCTCTCCGCAGTTTTTCAGGAACCCTCTACACAGATCCTAGGGCTGACTTGTGAAGAAGAATTGAAATTACAGTCTTTGTTCCATGACGTAGACTTCAACGTCCCTAAAAGGATAATGGGTGAATTCTTCAATGTCAATTTTTACAGACTATCCGATGGGTATAAAAAGAGGTTCGTAATATCTACCGTGCTAGCTTCTAGGCCTAAGCACGTTATGCTTGATGAGCCCTTTGCTAACCTCGATAAGTACTCAATAGGGCTCGTAAAAGAGGTCATACCTAAAGGGAGTTTAACCACGGAACATAGAGTTAGGGAAGTGAGGGAATGGGGAGATAGGTTTTACCTCCTTACAAAGGACGGTGCTAGGGAAATAGACAAGGTTATGTTATATGACGAAAAATTCCTGATAGAAAAAGGTTTAAGGGGGTTTAAACTAAAGCCTATCCAGACCACTTTTGGGAAATTAATATTTGAACACGAATGGATTAAAGTTAGAGAAGGAGAAGTGTTCTGTATTATAGGCAGAAACGGGGCTGGAAAGACTACTACTCTCAAAGGCCTTGTAGGAAAAGTGTACTTAATATTCCAGAACCCAGATTTACAGTTCTTCAACCCTACTGTTAGAGACGAGGTAAAGGACGACGAGGCAATCAAACTTTTTAGGCTCCAAGATATTGCAGATAAAAGTCCTTTCTCTCTAAGTTACGGGCAGAAAATGAGAGTCTTGATAGCTACAGCATTCGCTTCTCCGTATAAGGTAATAGGGTTGGACGAGCCCAGTGTAGGAATGGACGGAGAAGCCCTCCTGAGCTTTTATGAGATGATCAAAGCCCTTAAGGAACAAGGAAGGGGTATAATAATCGCTACTCATGATGAAGACCTCATATCGATATGTGATACTGTGGTAGATTTAGAGGAAAGAAAACACTTAGTAAGAGTATAATTACGCTTACTAGCGTAAAGGCCAAGTCTAAGCTTGAAGGAGCAATAGTTATATGCCCCCTATATTTACCGTAGAGCTTTATCGTATATGCTACGTATAGGTCCTCTGCTATTTTCACAGTCTGTACAACGAAAGGTAAAAGGAGCTTCGAAGGCTTAAACCCTATCTTCCTAGCTCTGGCATTAAATACTATCTGACTCATTACCTCGTTAAATAAGGGGAAGTAAGCGAGCCCGACCACTAACGGGACTCCCTTTTCGCCCAATAAGTTTAAGACCGTGTGATAGTCAACATAATCTGACATCAAAAAGTACAAGTTTATATAAGTTAAAGCCCTGAGAGTAAAGACGTATAGGTAGAGTTTTTGGAACTCAAATAGGAGGACAAAGGAAGTAAGCGATATCAGGAGTTCGAGAAGGACTATATTACGTCTCCTAAATAATAGACCAAGAGTTACCGCTAAAGGGACTATTGATACAGACAGAGTAGTAGATAAAGCTATGACCAAAATAGAGATCAAGGAATAAAGGAATGATACCTTACCTTTTATAACGGCAGTATCGGGAATTTTGCCTATTATAATTTCACCTATACTCAACTAGTCACGATATAATTTATTATTGCTAGTGGAAGGACTACATTAGCACTCCGAGCAAGGCCCGTCCTGATAGCTGGGGAAAACCCAGTAGTAAATTGTTTATTGTCTTTTCTAACTAGGTGTACTTACCCCCTCCCCCATGATAAAAATTAACTGTTAATGCTCATAAGTCGGTTATTAAAACTAAGGTCGAGTGATAAAAATAATAATGAGAGACCGGAAGCCCCGTTATAAATATGGCGATATAATTATACGTGAGAGGAAAGGGCGGTAATATGTCTATAAGTTGGAAACGGTGGACGGTAACTTAAAGGAAACTTACGTGGGTCCCTTAATTGACGTAGTCGAATTATATCTAAAATTGAAAGATAATAATGGAGGTATTAGAGGGATATCCATCAATATGCGGCCGCCGGGATTTGAACCCGGGACCTCCTGCGTCTCCTGCGAGCTCGTGGCAGGCAGGCGTCCTAATCCAGGCTAGACTACGGCCGCACTGATAATTATGTAAGTTACTCACTTTTAAAAAATTATCGGGATATAAGGGGTTAGAATTCAGCTTCCATCATAAGGAGTACTTAAATTAAAGGTGACTTACTTTAACCTTCCAGAAAGACATATAAAGCTACTAAGGAGATTATATACCCCTTGGCGGAGAAATCCAACGTGCTCTAATACCATTAAGTGAATAAAACAAGCGGGACTAGGAGATATGCAGAGTTGTGAGGGGACATAATAAGGGAACCTGATAATTACCCGATTGGAGCGGCTCTCCCACACAGCCTACGTTTTAAACCAATACCAAGATTAAAAAGCTTTAGCCCAACTTAAAAAGCGAGGCTTCTAGTCAGCTTTGTCAAGTTATGTACATTACTCGCTGTTTAGGTGGATATGAAAAGTATATAATAAGTCTAGCACTTTACCCGCTATTTAATATAGTATGTTACTTCTCCATATCGTTACGGGTTATTTCATTCTCTCTTTCCTCTACCGTTTTGACTATCTTAGGTTTTAAAAGGAGGAAATAAGACTCATCTCTTCTCTCGTAGTATTGGAATGATGCTGATGCAAAGTAATCGCTTACTTGCAGGCCCGGTGTGTTCTTTAAGAACTTTACACATACCGGTACATATAGATACTCTGCTAGTTTAGCCTCTAACTTATCCCTCAAGGTAGCTTCTAATCTCTTATTGTTTATGAAGCTATCTATAACTAGTATCAATTTCTCTTTAGGTTCTATAACTTTCACTAACTTCTCAATTACCCTACACCTATCCACATAACCGGCCTTTTCAATGACGTAGATTACTGCCTTTAGATCCATCTTGTTTATCCACGAGATAAATACGTTCCTTATAACACCGCTATCATTTTTAAAGTGGAACGCTCCTACCTTAGCCTCGTTGACTGCCCTTCGATGTTTTTCTAAAATATCGTTTTCCCGCCTCACCACTACGCCGGCTACAACAAAATACTTACTACTTATACCTGTGTCACCGCTTTCATCGATAAATACCAGCACATAGTAAATAACTGAGAGGGACAAAATAACGCTTCGGGATCACTGTCGCCGGGAATCCTCCCGACAACTCCCCCATCACATTACACTTGTCTTTCCGGGATCACTGTCGCCGGGAATCCTCCCGACAACTCCCCCATCACGTGTAAATTCTTATGTAGCGTGACTTTTAACCTTAACTACTTAATTTTTCGCTTTGCATCAACGCCAAAGAGAAGTAGTTAAGGTTTCCCAATAAGACGCTAGAGGCTTTGCTATTAATAGCCTTTCGGGTATACGTAGGATAAAAACGGACGCTATTAGCGTTTGTCGAATCAGCGCTTTTTAAAGTTACTTTACGGTTTGTGAATAAACGTAACCTTTAAGGTTTACAAAGAACTATAGTTAGTATTTTAAGCAGACCCTTGGGGTCTAGGAGGAGAAGACCCTTTCCTAAAAGGGCTTTTGCATAATTTTAGATGTAATATTGGTAATATTAAACTCTTAAAGTAGGTGAATGTTATGAAAAGTTACTAAATTTTCTTCTTCTCTTCTTTTTTATATCGATATACTCACTTAGTGACCTCCGTAACGTACTTATCGATAATCTGTTGTGCTATCCTATCCAGTTCAGACTCACCGACAAAAGGAACCAGCATATCCTCTTTATGTAAGTAGTAAGCGAACTTCACGCTCTCATTCTTGTTTCTCATAAATAAATCTAGAATATCATTCCTCTCGCATTCTAGCTTCAGCCCTAAAGTCCTAAGGTGCTCTGCCCCCTCATATATTAATTCGCCAAGCCTTATGACCACCTTATCCGATATTAAAACCTCGATGACCCTCTTGTTATACCTGTCAAAATAGACCTTCCTAAATACTCTACCTTCTGATGTAAAACCCGTAAGGATTAGCTCCATATTTTTAATTAAGGCTTTTACTACTTAACTTCTTTTTCAACTCTTTCTCACACGTCTTACAACAAGTATAGTACACTTTTTTACCCACTTTGAAGGTAAAAGGCTCGCCCCTTATTTCCCCACCGCAATAATCGCAATAGAGCTCGCCCCTTATAATCCTTACAGTATTCATCTTGCTTGTAGCAATAAAATAGTCCTCTTTATCTTGGATTCTTGATAAAACTTTCTCTATGTCGTGTAAATTACCTTCAACTAAAGATAAATACTTACCGTCTATCAACTTATAACAGCCTATATTAGCTTGGATACACTCCTTAGAAATAATAAAAGCTACGAGCTTACCCTCTTCCTGATAGTCTATAGTGAACTTTATTCCCTTCCCTTTCAAGGACTTAATGACTTTGGCTACTGTAGCCCTACTAACTCCTAATTCTTTAGCGATACTACTAGCGCTCCTCCTCCCGTCTTCTCTTAGCATCTGAAGGACTTTATACTCTAGTTGAGATAACCTAACGTCCTCCATAATTGTATATTAAGTCACGATTAATAATATACTTTGTTTACATTAAACGTTAATATAAAGCAACTTTTTTACTAAGTGTAGAGGTCTATTGAAAATAAATTTACATTGTGAACGTTGGGTAAAAAAGTGAGAAAATATAATATAATATTATGTCTCAAACGTGTCCGGTCTGTGGGATGGAAGTAGAAGAGACGTCTCCTTTCAAGACCATGTATAAAGGGACTATGTATTATTTTTGTAGTAACGGGTGTAAGAAAGCGTTCGAGAAAGACCCAGAGAAATATCTTAGGGAAGGACCGAAAGGGATGCCCTGAATGGGGCTCAGGATAAAAAAAGAAGAAGAGCTGAAAATAGTAGGGATGCATTGCTCAACGTGCGCGTCAACAGTATCTAAAGCAATAAAGGGAGTCCAGGGTGTTGAAGACGTAAACGTCAATCTGGCATCGGGAGAAGCAAAAATAGTAGTTCAAGACAAGAGAAAGTTGAAAGATATTATAAACGCTGTAAGGAAGGCTGGATATGACGTCATAACCCAAAAGTTCAATATCATAGTAGAAGTTAGCGAAGAAGAGATACTAAAGGTCAAAGAAATTACGGAAGGAATTGATGGGGTCATAAGTGTAAGGGCAGGGAGAGATAACCTCTTGGTAGAAGTAAACCCGATGACGACATCCCCCGAGACCGTTATAGAAGAGCTCAAAAAAAGAGGATATAAAGTTAAGGTCTCGAACCTTAAACAAAGCAGAAAATCCGACTTTAAAGACCTCTTAACCAGACTAGTAATTTCCTCAATTTTCACCTCACTAGTGTTACTGTTCCCCTCACCTGTTTTACAACTGATCTTCTCGCTCCCGGTTCAGTTCTACTCCGGGCTAAGGTTCCACAAAGGTATGATCAGGGCATTTAGGAATAAAACTACTAATATGGACGTCTTGGTTTCCCTTTCCTCGAACATAGCATGGTTTTACAGCCTCTTCTCCTTTAACAACCCATTCTTTTCAGCGTCATCTCTACTCATCACCTTTATCCTCTTAGGAAAAACCCTTGAAGCTTACCTAAAGGAGAGGGCGAGCGAACATATAGTGTCACTCCTTAACGTTAAAGCCAGAAAAGTCACCGAAAAAGGGGAAATAGAAGTTAACGCTTCGGACCTAAAACCCGGTGATATAGTAACCGTAAAGAGCGGTGAGGTGATCCCCGCTGACGGAGTCGTTGACGATGGAGAAGGGTATGTAGATGAGTCCATATACACTGGTGAAGCAGTACCCACAAGAAAGAAGAAAGGAGACCCAGTAGTAGGGGGGTCAGTCCTCAATTCAGGTTTCCTGAGGGTTTATGTGACGAGGACTGGAGAGAGGACTTATCTATTCCAGGTGGTCGAGGCGGTCAGGGAAGCGGAAGCGATAAGGTTGCCTATACAACAGCTGGTGGATAAGATTTCGGAGGTTTTTGTGCCGACAATAATCGCGGTATCTATAACTGCATTCCTCACCTGGTTTTACATTTTACATTTTCCCCTATCTTTTTCCGTGTTAATTGCTGTGGCAGTCCTTGCTTCAGCTTGTCCTTGTGGGTTCGGGCTCGCGACTCCTATGGCAATCATCGTAGGACTTAGAAAACTACTGAAAAAGGGTATTGTAGTCAGGCACGGTGAAGCATTAGAAAAGCTAAAGGAAGTAGAAGCATTTGTGTTTGATAAGACCGGGACTATAACTAAAGGAGTAATCAAGGTGTCAAGATACGAAGGAGAGGTGGAGCTAGCCTCGTCTCTTGAGAAGCTCAGTAACCACCCAGTAGCTCGAGCTATAGCTACACTAGGGAAAGAGAGGCATGACGTAAGAGAGTTCACCGAATTTAAAGGCGAAGGAGTATACGGCAAAGTAGATGGAAAAGACGTAATTGTGGGAAAGAGGGAATTTGTTATGAAAAACTGTGAGGGAGATGGAAAAGACGCTGACGTGCTTGTATGTGTAAACGGAAGGATAAGTGGGTATATCTGGCTGGAGGACGAAATTAAAGAAGAAGCGGTAAAGGTAGTGAGTTTTCTTAAGGAGCAGGGCTATGAAGTTATAGTGGCAACAGGAGACTCAAGCAACTTCGCTGACCGCGTAGGTGAAACCCTAGGAGTTAAAGTCCATAAGGGGCTCTCACCAGATGATAAAGTAGAGCTCATTAGGAGCCTAAGTAAAAGAGTGGCTTTTGTCGGCGATGGGGTTAACGATGCTATGGCCCTCAAAGAGGCTTATGTAGGGATAGCTCTCTCTACGGGCACTGAAATCGCCAAATACGCTGGGGATATAATAATCCCGTCTCTAGAAGTAATCCCATCGCTATTGAAACAGAGTAAGAGGACTGTAAGAAAGATAAAGGAAAACATAGCGTGGGCTTTAGCATATAATTCCGTCCTAGTGCCTATAGCTTCCGGAATGTTATACCCGTTCTATCTACCTCCAGAATACGCAGCACTCGCTATGTCAATGAATAGTGTAAGTATAGTACTGTGGAGTTTTGTCCAGTGAACGACTGTTACGAATAAATACTCTGAAAACATAATACTTTTTAATGGAAAAAGCAATTGAAGAGGGTTTTAAGAAGTTCTCGGAGTTAGTTGAAAAACCGGGCCTTTTCGTAGATGACGATGGTGCTTACTTTTTGATCGGAATAGGGATTCCTAACTGTAAAAATAATTCAAAAATAGTAGATGAAGTACTTAATGAGATCTATAAATATACTGAGGAAATAAACGTTACTATTTTAATTGTCCCAGAGAGCGTATATCCTGAAGTTACGTCAAAGCTAAGAAGGCTGAAGTGATGATTTTTAGGGGAGCCTGAGAGGTGAAGACGCGGTTACTCGCTGACTACCCTTACTTAGGTCATAAACCATAACAGACACACATCTGGACTAACACAGCTATAACTTAAGTGCGATAAATTCTGTAAGCTACTCGCTGTATTAAAAATACGTTGCCCTTGAAAGCCACAAGGGGTACAAATATAGAGTTACTATACTACTCGTTGGATCTCATCACTCCGTTAAACCTAAACTTTTATGCCCTAATGCAAATGATTTTTTGGATAAACTTTTAATTACTTTTAATCCTTCTCAATACGGCTACAGCTATTTAGCACAACTTTCAATTACCCTGTCCAATGCGTGTTCAGCCCCGCTCCTAAAATGCTCCTCAGTCCACCTTTCCCTCAGGTTGAAAGGAAAGGTCAATCTAACATTCCACTTGGAGCAGACCTTTTCTCCATCTATGTATATCTCGTGCTGTCCTATTACCGGGCCTTTAAGATAGTTGATTATTACCTTATTCTCCTCACTGTGTACTTCAATCCTCACCTTACCCTTAGAGGGAAAGGCAAATTTCACTTCTCCTTCATAAACTCCCTTACTTACTTCAACGACGTTAAGCTCCCTAGTCCCCTTCCAGAACTCCGGAATTTTTCTCACATCACTTATAATATCCCAAACTCTCTCTCTACCATATTTAATGTCCTTACATACTACAAAACTGATCATTTCTTGAGCACCATACCATACTGATAAGGGCTAGGAGTGAACTTTTCTAAAAGGGTAAAACCCTTAAAAAATTGTAAATATTCTTCTTCGGTCATCCTTTTCCAAACAGGTGGTCCCATAGGGGTCTGCTCTTTCTTCCAGTCCACGATTATGACCCTGCCGCCCGCTTTTAAAACCCTCTCTATCTCCTTAACTACGTCTTCCTTTTTGTCCATATCGTGAAAAGAATTAGCTAGAATCACTATATCCACATTATCACTTTCTAGAGAAGTTTGTTCAGCTGACTCACATAAAAAAGTAGCTGACGGAGCTGATTCTTTGGCTAAGCTTAGGGCAATACAATCTTTATCAATGCAATACACTTTCTTGGCTAGCTTACACAATATTTTACAATAATAACCGGGACCACATCCTAAATCCGCAACAATATCGTTAGGCGAAATATAGCGGGGGAGGAACTCTTCAGGGTTTTCAGCATGTATTACAAATCTCACAAATATTTAAACTCACAGTATTTTTAAAATTTTACTATCACTATTTTAAACAAATTTTATATAACACCTTCTAACTTCTTTACAAGTTTAGTGAGGTTGTCGACCCTGAACTTAAACTCCGCTTCTCCCTGTGGTCTTGGGTGGTATTCCCCATGTAGTTTTTCGGAGTTAACGAATAGCTTAACTAATTCCCCGTCGTTAAACTTATATGAAAGGTAGTCAATTAGAGAAAAATAGTCCTGATAATTAGTTATCTCAAATCCTAGCTTCATAGCCACAGCCTGCATTATAAATGCTAGTCCTTTCCAGTACATCTCCCCAGACTCTATTAGTTCACCTTTCTTCTCAAGTATTTTACCTTGTTCAATGTATTCTTTGCTAATATTCTGCAAAATTTTTAATTTTTCATCGGTCGTAGCTTTATCAAGGACTAACTTTATTATTACTTCGCTTACTGATAACCTATCCTCCTCTCCTAACCTCTGTAGATAGTTAAATATTTCATCCGGTACTACTACTTCCTTCATTATTATTTATTATCTCCTCTAGCCTTTTATATACTTCTAGTGCTGAAGGTCTTTTTTCCGGTTCAGGTGAAGTCATGCTCTTAATTAGTTCTACTAGACGTCTATCTACGGGTTCTTCAACAGTGAAGGCCTCATGGAACTTTACATATATCTCCTTAGCCTTCTGGAGAGAAGGCAGAGGGTCTTTATTATCTTTATACAGCAGTTCTGCGTCATTAATTTGGCTTACCACCTCTCTCGGGTTAAAGGGTTGCCTAGTGAGGAGAGTATAAAGTGTAGCCCCTAAGGAGTATATATCCATGGAGAACTGAGCACCCTCTCCCTTAAACAGAGCTTCTACTTGGTCAATGGGGCAATATTCTGGAGTATACTGGATAAACCTTTCACCCCTCTTTCTGGCTGAACCCAGGTCACTGAGCTTTACTTTGACCTCTCCTTTAACAAGCTTTTCTAAGACCTCTTTACCAGTCTTACCGGGCTGTTTAGAAAATAAAATATTTGAAGGCTTTATATCTAAGTGGACAAAACCCATTTCATGTATTGCCTTTAATGCACTAGCCATCTCATAACCTATTAAAGCTACAATCTTCCACCATAGGTCTGAGTAAAATACGTTGTTATCGTTCATTAAAGACTTGGCGCTACCGCCCTCCATAAACTCCATCACTAGTATCGGAGGTTCCTTCATATAGGCTACTACGTCCCCAGAAAGGATCTTCTTTAAACCGAACGAGTCTATCCTGGCATCA
Source organism: Stygiolobus caldivivus (assembly GCF_019704315.1). NCBI lineage: Archaea > Thermoproteati > Thermoproteota > Thermoprotei > Sulfolobales > Sulfolobaceae > Stygiolobus > Stygiolobus caldivivus. Next base: position 2,306,524 of record NZ_AP024597.1, read on the forward strand.
ACGAACTTAACAATGTTATCGCTCCTTTGTGAGAGGTCTCTAAGTTGCGAGTACTCATTTACAAAATCATAATAACTAGAGCTCGAGGTTGAAGGAGGCATCAAAATAGGTATCTTTATTGCATATCTCTTACCTTCTTTTTCCCCTACCAACACATAGGAAGAGCCGCCTTTGCCTAAATAGGAAATTATCTTATACCCATAGAGCTCATTACCTATCCAGATCTCTGGGTCCCAGTTATACTTTAAATAATCTAGTTTGAGGACTTCTATCTCCTTCATAATATTTACTAATTTAGGTGAAGGGGATATGTCCAGAGCTAATCTGCCTACCTTTTCAGCTAGGTTTATGTCCTTCTCTTTTACAAACCTCAAGTAGTTTATCACGTCCCTGACCGGGACTTGCTTGAGCTCTAAGAAACACTCCGCTACCTTAGTATAGTCAACGTCTAAATAGTTTATTTTATATGGTCTAAACTCCGGTAACTTTACTACTGCGTTACAGAGTTTCATATCTACTAATTTCTTGTAAACTTCAGTTAGGTCGCCCTCATAAATTGATGATACCCTCTCAGCAAGTCTAAGGTCATTCCTCTTGAACGCTTCTATAATAATATTACCTAAGTCTCTCTGGGAAAAGGTAAAAGCGACAGCCATCGAGCCTGATATCCCGAACATTATTGAAAAAGGGGAGACGAAGAGGTAAGCTAAGACTGAACCTAAGGCTATACTAATGGCCGATATTAAGGCATTTACGTACATGTGTATTGCATAGTCTTTCCTGAGTAAATAGAGGGCAAAAGTAATTATCACTACAGCATATGCTAAATAGGCATACCTGCTTAGTTCCCCGAATAAGTTTATAGCCCAGAATGAAGGCGAGACGTAAAAGGAATAGAGTACAAGGAACAAGACTTGAGTAACAAAATACGGGATTGCTAGTGTAAAAATACCGCTTGGGTCTAAAGGCTTATCAAATAGTGAAAATAGTAGCCCTGAAGAGGCTAATAACACCAAGAATAAGGACGGGTGAAAGAAAATCGATAGGGCTATAATGCCGGCGAGCCCAACCAAGGGTAATACTCTCTGCCTAAGCGACAAGACTGAAAATAATATACTTATGGCCGATATAATTACGGACGATAGCTGTATAACGTTTGATGTTATAAAACATGAAACTATTGAAGCAACTGCGAGAGAAATTCCCAAAGTTCTAAAACTTGGTTTAACTGCTAAAGCTATAATTGGAAGTATAAATATTACCCCTAAGCTTAAAGAACCTCCTCTAATAATGTAGAGTATAATAGGGAATAAACCCAAATACACCAATATTTTGTTAACTCTATAAAAATCCATAAATAAGGGAATGAAATAGAAAATATAAACTTTTTGTATCATTATATGTTATTTGTTATTTTACAATTCGATTTAGCTTGTAAAAATCCATTAAAACATAGATATTAGACTATTGAAAATAGAGTAGGACGAGAATTATTATGAATAATCTATTTTCTTCTTTATTTCGTCCTCAATTTTAAGAGGATCCGGGATATCTCTCAATATTTCTATACGCCTTCCTCCCTTTAAGAAAATATATATCGAACCGCAATTAAATCTGCGTGCTAACCAGCCTTGAGATAAAAACCCGTCTTCAATCTCGGTATACCTTATTTTTTTAGTTGAAATTAAATTATGTATTATAATATAATCTTCAGATATCTCATAATAACTCATATACTTTATTACGGAGTAGATGGACAAAAGGAGAAATGATATACCTATAAAAATTACAAAATCTTCTATTCTACTAATGTTTAGAAAAATTGAAAATAAAAATATTAATATAGACCCCTTTGTTATTGTTTTTGATATCTTTGGTCTAACAACCAACATGCTACTTTCCTACCACCGATTTCAAAAAGAGGAGGTTCTGCTCTTCTACATACTTCCATTACATATGGGCATCTGGGGTTAAACCTACACCCCTTTGGAGGGTTTATAAGAGATGGTACTTCGCCAGAGGGAGGAGTAAGATTCCTTTTAGTAAGGGAGGGCACAGAAGAAATTAAACTCTGAGTGTATGGGTGCTTAGGCGAAGAAATTATCTCTTCAACTTCCCCTATTTCAACTAATTTCCCTGCGTATAACACGCCTATCCTATCAGAAACATACTTCGCTACACTTATGTTATGAGTAATAAACATATAAGTAATATTTTTTTCTTTCTGTAACTTTACTAGCAGATTTAAGATCTGTGCTTGTACCGAGACGTCTAGTGCAGAAGTAGGTTCATCTAAGACTATAAACTCAGGAGAAGTTATAATTGCCCTTGCTATTGCGACTCTTTGCAATTGACCTCCTGATAACTCTCTCGGATACTTATTGGCTACATACTCATAGTCTAGTCCTACTTCCTCTAGTGTATTCCTGATAAGCTTACTTCTCTCCTCTTTAGGTAATTTGCGTATAGCTTCGGAGAGAATATCTATAATTTTCATCCTAGGATCTAGGCTAGAGGCGGGGTTTTGAAAAACCATTTGCACTTTTCCTCTAATTTTAGATAAATTCGCCTTAGTTATTTTATCGTCCTCAAAATATAATTCGCCTGAAGTTGGCACATCGAGAGTGGCGAGAATTCTTCCTAAGGTTGTTTTTCCAGAGCCAGATTCACCTACTATCCCTAATATTTCCCCGCTATAAATCTCTAGGTTAATGTCATCCAAAGCTTTAACATAAATCGGCTTTTCCCTTAATAACCTTTCCAATAAGCCTATCTTGTTTACCTCAAAATATTTCTTTAAATTTATCACTCTATATATGATCTCCTTACTCATACAGCTAACACCTTACTTTACGCCCACCAACACCTTACTTTACGCCCCTTCACGTCTAACAATTCCGGTTCTCTTGACTTGCATTGTTCAATTACCTTACTACATCTAGGGTTGAATTTACACCCTGAAGGTAAAACTAAGAAGGATGGAGGAGACCCTGGTATAGCCCTTAACTCTCCATCTTTTTTAGTTGACGTCGGAATACTGGAGATTAACCCTTGTGTATACGGGTGTAAAGGATTCTTTATAACCTCTTCGATGTTTCCGTCTTCCATTATCCTACCCGCATACATTACTACTAGCCTATCTGCTATAGCATAAACCAACGAGATATCGTGAGATATAAAGAGAATTGAGATCTTTTCTTCATCCCTTAACTGCTTAAAGAGTTTTACTATCTGCGCTTGAATTGTTACATCTAGAGCAGAGGTAGGTTCATCGGCTATCAAGACTCTAGGCCTCAGAATTAAAGCCATAGCAATAACCACTCTTTGAATTTGTCCCCCCGATAATTGATGAGGATATTTCTTTATAATTTCCTCGGGATCTGGAAGTCTAACTGCCTTAACAGCATCTAGTATAATTTCCTTAGCTTCCTTCTCATCTACGTTTGGCTTCTTTACCTTAACTGCTTCTAAAAGTTGGTCTTTAATACGCTTTACAGGATTTAGACTGTTTAAAGGATTTTGAAGGATCATAAAGATACCTGAGCCCCTAATTTTAGTCATCTCGTTCTCAGGAATCTTTACTATATCTTTTCCTTGGAAGAATATAGACCCCTTCTCTATAAATGAATTAGGTGGAAGAAGCCTAATTATAGAATGTCCCAAGGTACTTTTACCGGATCCCGATTCACCAACAATGCCCACTATCTCCCCTTGTTCTAGTGAAAAATTTATGTCATGCAGTACTGTAAATTTTCCTATTAATGCCTTATATCCCACACTAAGACCCTTAACTTCTAACAGACTCAATAGACCACCCTCCCCGAGATGACATCCTGGATTCTATCACCCAATAGTATAAAACTAGTTACGATAAGGACTATCACTAAAGAGGGGAATACTGGATACCACCAAGCTTGAGGTAGCTGCTCAACACCATGGGAAACCATAGAGCCCCACTCAGGCGTATTAGGATTGAGTAGCCCAATACCCAAAAAAGTTAGTGTAGCATAAGTTAAGATGACATTCCCAAAGTCTAATGCAGCATATGCTAAAACAGCATCAATAACATTATGGACTACATGGCTAGTTAATATTCTGAATTTACCTAATCCTAGCAATCTAGCCGCGTCTATATATTGCATGTTCTTTACCACTAGAGTTTGACTTCTAAATAACCTAGCATAAGTAGCCCACCAAGGAACCATTAGTCCTACTATAGCACTGGTAAAAGATTCTCCAAGTAGAACACTAACGGCTATAACTAGAATTAGACCGGGCACAGCAAGGAATACGTCGGTTATTCTCATTAATACCTCATCAGCTATTCCACCTAGATAACCAGAAATTATTCCTACTATCCCACCTATTATTATTGCTGAAATAACTACTATTGTAGATATTTCAGCATCGGATGGAGCTGCGTATAAAACCCTTGATAGGATATCCTCACCATTTGAATTGGTCCCAAAAGGATGTGTTAAAGAAGGAGGTAGTAACGATATTGATGCGTTATACTGGAACGGGTTATATGGTAAAAACATATAGGACAGTTTTACGTATAAAATTTGGCCTGATGCATATTCTAAAAGCCCTTGAAATATAGACCAGATATAGTACGCAAATAATATTACGAATGCTACGAGAGCTGGTTTACTTCTTAAGATTAATTTGAATGTGTTGTTAGTAATAACAGTTATTACTACTAAACTCGCTACCGATACAGTTATGCTAAATGTTGAAAATAAAACATATGGTACTAATGATAATATATCGAAGTGAACAGAACGTAAAGTATCTTTATTAGCATAGTGGAAGTATATACCTATATTAACTAATAAGTACACTAAAAGAATTATAATAGTAAATTTTTTGATATTTTTTCTATAATTCACTGTACTTTCACCCTAGGATCTAAAATTCCATAAAGTAAATCAGCTACAAAATTAGCTATAATAACTGCTATACCTACAATTATCGTAAAATCTAATACTGCTATATAATCTAGGTTTTCGATAGCTTGTGTTATAAAATAGCCTATACCTTGATAACTAAATATATCCTCTATCACTACTGCTCCTGCTACCGAATAGCCAAAAAATAGGGCTATTAACGTGACTACCGGTATTAAACTATTTCTCAATGCAACCCGGTATACTACATATCTTCTTGTAAGCCCTTTAGCTAAAGCTAATTTTGTATAATCAGACTCCATCGAATCTATCATAGTAGCTCTAGTCACACGTGTAAACAAACCAAAGGTAATAATAGCAATACTTAATGAAGGTAATATTGCATGCCTTACTGCCGATATAAAGAACTTCCAGTCACCTGAAATTAGCGCATTAAGTATAGGGAAGTCCGTGTAATGGGGAGGACAAGTGAGCAACTGGTTAACAGGTTCACCTGCTGGTAATAAATTCAGGTAATACGCTATAATCAACTGAAGGAGTATAGCAATGAAAAAGGGAGGAGAAGCCCAAGTTGCGATATATAAACCTTTAATGCTCCTATCTTTCCATGTCCCTCTAGAAGATGCGGCAACCGCACCGCTCAATAATCCTAGAATAGCAGCTAAAATATCACCAGGGATCACTATTTGTAAGCTTATAGCCAGTTTGGGAAGTAATATGGATAGTTCAGGAGCTTTATATATGGGATCAATACCCCAATTACCAGATAAGATATCTCTAAGATAATGCAAAAATTGAACATATAGAGGTTCATTAAGACCATATTCCTTAATGATTGCTTGAATTTCGGTTGGAGGAGCATGAGGATTACCTGCATATATCCTCGCTAACTGTGCTGGATTTGGAGCTGCGGCATGTATTAACACAAATACGAAGAAGATTAACAATAAGAGAGTTATAAGGCCGTTGATCGCTCTCTTAATAGCAAACTTAACATACTCAGTAAGCATAAGCATAAATACCTTAAATTGTATATTAAATTTTTGCCTTGTATATGAAAACTGACGAAAAAGTTAATTACTAGTTGAAAAGATGCTTATACTGATTACTATGAAAAATAAAAAGAAGTTAGGCGTATCAAAAATAGCTACAATAGGAATTGTAATTGTGATCCTAATCGTAGCAATAGCAGCTGGTATACTTTTAAGCACTCATCATCCTACGACGACTACTACAACGACTACGACAACAACTTCGACCACACCTATGACGACATTAGCGCCCCCTAATACAAGCGTTTTAATCGATGACTCACAAACAGCTCCGCCAGACGCACTAGATCCCGCTACCGGCTTCTACGTTCAAGATGGACCCTTATTTACAGCCTTATTCCAAGAGCTAGTAGAATTTAACGGAAGTAACTATCACCAAATAGTCCCCGTAATAGCACAGAACTATACTACGTCCAATTACGAGAATTATACATTCTTTATTAGACAAGGAATATACTTCCCAGACGGAGTACAAGTTAATGCGTCTACAGTATGGTTCTCGCTGTATAGAACAATACTTATGGGACAAGGTCCCGGAGTAGCTAACTACATCGGACTCCTATTTAACTCCACTGTATATGCGCAAACAGGCTACGCTATACCTTGGGGAGTTAACAATGCCATACAAAGTGCTACTGGATTACCAACGAGCAATAACTATAATCTAACAGCTCATATACTTGCATCTATATTGTCCAACTTTAACGCGAATAATGCAACGATTCAAAAAATAATGGAATATCCCTATCAAGCTGTGGTAGTTAAAGGTCCTTATGAGGTTCAAATAAACGTTCTAGCACCTTACAAGTTCTTCTTGTATGATATAGCAGCATGGTGGGGTGCAATAGTAAACCCAGTTTATGTTGACGAGCACGGAGGTGTTCAACCTAATACTCCAAACTCGTACTTAGACGAAAACGGAATGAATGGAACTGGCCCGTATGTGGTTGTGAAAGTTACTAGCGGTTTCAGTACTATAGTTTTAGAGAAGAATCCCCATTATTGGGCCCAAAACATGCCTAACGTGCCAAGTGTGGCTGAACCTGCCCATATACCAGTTATCGAAATAAACTACGGTTTATCACATGAGGAAAGAGTAGAAAACTTCCTTACTAATAAAGCACAGATAAGCTATGTAAGTATACCTTATTTATACCAGATATTGAATCAAAGTCCTTACAATTCACTACCATTAAACGCTACATTAAGGAACTTCGGTTCAGAGCCTGGTGTATTATATATATCTATGAACATGATGAAGTTCCCTACAAACATAACAGACTTTAGACTAGCAATAGAATACGCAATCAATTATCAGCAATTGCTAGGTGTATTCAGCTACCAAGGTAAGGACTTAGCTATAGAATATGTAGGGCCAATTTCACCTCAATTCCCAGGGTATTATAATCCAGATAATTTAAGTGAGTATACATATAATCCTGCTCTCGCAATAAAATATTTGAATGAAGCTGGTTACCAAGGAGATTTCTACGTAGTGCTACCCAACGGAACAGTAATCGGAAATCCAAACGGGCAAGAATTACCAACAATAGATATATACTCCCTTGCACCGGTAAACTTACTTGAGCAAAAAGAACTAGCAATAATAACTCAAGATTTGCAGCAAATAGGGATTAGCGTATCCACAAAGTTTGTATTACCATCAGTTACAGACAGTTGGACAACGCCCACTAGTACACCGGTTATGGTTGACCTAGGATGGTTCCCTGACTGGCCAGATCCAGTATTCCAACAATTGATGCCTTTAACAGATGTCCAGTTCGGTGGAATTTCAGGTAACTTAGCATGGGTAAATAGTTCTACATTACAGACGATGTATGAAACATTACCGTTTGTTACTAATACGACAGAACAAGAACAAATGGTGGCTCAAGCATACAATATTATATATCATGAAGCACCTTACGTATGGCTACCAGTACCTAACACATACTACTTCGTACAACCATATGTACAAGGCTTCGTGTATGATCCGTTCGTAGGGTACTTTTATAACATGATGTACTATTCTAGTTCAAGCACCTAATTTTTTCTTTTCTTTATATATTCTTCTTTATTTTTAGTCAACTTTCAAATACTTTAAGTTATTCGATATATGTTCTAGGATATGTTTAGGCTCTACAGGGACTGATGAAAATATTCCTTTCTTTTCTACTCCAACCATTATATTAAGATTCCTACCGGTGGATATAGCAGAAATTATAAAATTATACCTTACCTTACCTTTTTGCTCTTCCACTATATATTTCAACCCCTCACTAGAACTAGATATAGTGAGGATATATTTCTGTAACTGCTCTCCTACTTTCACGTTCTCAGTGGTCTCATACGGATATAAGAAAACAATATATTCGTTGTCACTTTTTTTCTCGAAGACATGAAAATGCCAGGTTAAAGGAATAAAAAATTCAGGTTTAGTTAACATACGATAGAGCAGAGGTGAAAAGGATAATCGTTCATTAACCCACATAATTTTTCACTACTAATATTGCTGAACCAACCACTAATATAATATCGAGTAAGATAGCTGGATATACTTCTGGTATGATAGGTAGTGGTTTACCTAGTAATGGAGCTGGTTCGAGGTGGGTATAAATTATTAAAAATGTATTAAAAGAGAATAAAAAGAAGAATGGAGTGAGTAATTTTCTAGTATAAGTAATGATCTCGTAGAATGCAAATAGATACAGTGCCGAATTAAAACCGAAATACTCTGAGTACATCGCAAATACAAGAGAACTATGTCCGACTGCCTCAGATGCTAATACTGCCGCGCCATATCCTACTATTAAATGAAGAAGAGACCATAAGAGAGCTGACGTGCTTGTTACTATCCTTACAATTTTCTCATTGATTCCCCCCAAATTTTTCGACATATCTGAGACTAGAGAAAAATCTCTCTTGTTAAAATATCTTACTCTTACTAAACTAGACTCACTTCGTAGTCCTTGGTCTGACTCTTCACCCTTAACTTATCTCCTTTTTTAACGTTTACCGGCCCTACAAACACTCCTGAAGACACATACCCGGATAAATAACCCACCCTTCTCATCAGCCATTTCACCATGTTATCTACGTTACCGTAAATATATGTAGGTTTACCTTTTCCAACTTTATTACCGTTAACGTAAAGCTCTACTTCCTCCTCAAACGGTAACTCTATCTTTTCACCTACATATAGTCTCCCTGCTGCACTATCATCGGCTAAAATCTGAGCGGCTTTCAGCTTCCACGTGTTAAATCTGGTAGCCGGTAGCTCTATCCCTAAAAACACCTCCTTTACGCAAGAAGGATAGGTGTCCGGTGTGCAGTGATCCATGTTAAAGACGATCTCCACCTCGGCCATGTGGTTATTAAACCATAGCTCGATTTCTTCACTTAGTTCTATCATGGGCTTGGTAAGGATCCCATAAAGTGGCTCGGTAGACCCAAACCTCTTAAGTGTCTCTTCGGTGGTTAAAGAGATCTTATACCCCCCGAACCCCTCAGACTGTACCAGCATAGAAGAAAAAACGTTAAATACCTTTTTTGCAGTCGCCATATCGACCTCGAAAGGTTCAAGTTGGCTCCTCTCCTGATACGCCTTAAAAAGCGTCCTTGCGAATACTTCTTGGGACATCATATATAAATTTTCAGAGAATTATTATTATTAAAGATATTCACCGTATAAAACTATTATCTAATAAGCTCTTCCTCCCTACACTTATAAGGCTAAAAGCTTAATTACGGCACACTACAAGTATCTTTAATGGCATGGAAATTTAAAGCCGGGAATAAAGTAGAAGCTAAAAAAGCCAGCTGTACTGTTGATGAACTAGCAGTCGAAATAAATAAAATTATACAGAACCCTGAACTATCACAAGAAATAGCAACAGAATTACTTATTAAAGTATTTACTGAAAAAAAGGAGAGCTTAGACGAGTTTAAACAAAGGTATAGTAATGTAATTAAAGGGGAGGTAATAGAAAAAATAATAGATATAACAAAGTCTAAACTTCAGGCAGACTTGTAGAGATAAACTATCCCTTTCTCTTTTACTCTGACTTCATTAGCAATACCTAAAAGTATGCTTTTTATAGTGACTGAATTTAACATGATATTGGCTACCTCTTTTGAGCCGGAAAGTAGATACGTAACTTCCTCAGCCGTCATTTCTCTGTTTGTTATAAGGTCCTTAACTTTTTCTATGAGACGTTTATTAAAGTCTATGTTAAACTCCAATAGTTCTTCCATTTTCCTTTTATTAGTATATATAGGGCCGTGGGAGATGACCACTTGTTCAACACCTTTGACTATCTCCTTGAGTTCTTCTAACGTTTCCATAGCCCTCCAGAAATCGCTGTAGAAAGGAACCCCAAATGACTCCAGTACTTTCTGTCCAAAAAACGCATCACCAGCATATAATACACCACCTACTAAGTACCCGACATGCCCTGGTGTATGGCCTTGCAGTCTAATTTTCTCCACTTCCGGTTCATTAAACTCATCCTTCAAATCTTCTTTAACCAGGTCAAACGTAAAGTACTTATCACCTTTTGAACTAAAACCGTAGATCATGCACCTCCTCCCCATAAGGGTTAAAGACCAGTAGTCCTCCTTAGGGAGGTATTTTACTTTAGCGTTTTTATCGAGTAGCCCCGCAATATGGTCAGCATGGCCGTGAGTCGCTAATTGTACCTCAGCACTTAAGGAAAGATTAGCGTTTTTACCGCCCTGGTCAATTACGACCCTCCCTTGATACAGAAGGGTATTAGGGCTACCTGGAATTACTTCAACTTCTTTATTTAGCTTCAATTTTTAATTCCCTCACTTTTGGTTCTACCATGCTGTAAACCCTGACCGCTTTCTCTAGCTCATCTCTTGATGTGGTTAAAGTATGAGAGTAAATCCCAATAATCCTCTTCATAACTTCAGGAGAATAGTACCTGCTAGCTGAGGCTATGACCATAGACGCTTCTTCAGGTCTTTCATTAATTATCTTAATACCTTCCTCATAAGCTCTAAGAACCTCGGAGGGGTCAGTTTTAGCATATATAACGCATTGTGGCGAGAGGTAATCTAGGGTTTTGAACTCATCTTCTAAGATTTCACCTACTTTAACTTCTATCCCCACTATTCCTAGCCCTTCCCCCCTTTCCGCCCTTAGGACTACTTCATCTGGTGTAGTATTAACTACCTCATTTATCCCTTTTATTATAGCGTATAGCCTAGCATTATAGTCCGCTAACGTACCTTTCCTTATTGTAAAGACCTTATCTACTTTCTTGCCCTTATCACCTAATAACGAATACATCCTAACGTAGACTCCTGCAACTATGGAATAGCCCTTTACGTCCAGTTTAGTTACATTCGTAATAGAGTCTAGTACAACTTCACCGGGTCTTGGGTCCTCACAAGTATTCCTGAGTTCAAAAGACGCCTTCTCACCACTTAAAACCTTGTAAACAAGTAACGGAAACGATACTGGACCCGCAAATGGTGCACTAACTATCATAAAAAATATTTTGAGTGGACACTATAAATAGTATGTGCAAGTGGGGGAAAGCTTAGAAAAGTCGTTCAAAGTCCTACCAGAACATGCAGCCTCTTCCATATCCAGCGGAGCCGTCTACGTGCTGTCTACACCTTGTATGATAGGGTTCATGGAAGACGTATCTTTTACCTTAGTCCAAAAATACCTAAAGGACGGACAAACTACAGTAGGCTATCACGTTGACGTAAAACATTTAGCACCAGCACCTATAGGCAGTGAGGTAAGAGTAAGGTCAACTATAGTAGAAGTAAACGGGAGGAAAATTAGGTTTAAAGTTGAAGCTTACTATAAGGACATTAAAATAGGAGAAGGTTTTCATGAGAGGGTGATCGTAGACGAAAAGGAATTTATGGGGAGAGTAACTCAAACGTAACCTTTTAGCTTGTGAAGACGTGGTATACTTATGATTTCTCTCGTACTGCACGGTAAAGGTTCCTCGCCGGAAAAAGTCGAATGGCTCGCTAAACCATTAAGGCAATTTGGTGAGGTCTTAGTCCCAGAGTTCGAGATCGAAGCTAAGGAAGGTGTAGAGAAAGCGTTGACCTATAACTTTGATTTAGTAGCTGGACATTCAAGAGGTGGACTTGTCGCACTTATAGTAGCAGCTCTGAAAGGAAAAAACGTAATAGCAGTCTCTGCCCCATCCGATAGAAGAAAACAGAGGGAGTACCTTTCAAGGTTTTCCACAGGTACTATACAGAATAAGATCTATGAAGATATAAAGGATTTACCAGAAGAAGAATTGGATTATTATCCGCTTAAATATGCACAAAAAATAAAGAATGCTTTGCTTATACACGGAGAAAACGACGATATCGTACTAAAGGAACACTCTATTATACTCTGCGAAGAAATTAAAAAATACGGAGGAAAATGCGAACTACACATCATAAAGGGCATGAAACATTCCCCTTTAGGTCAACATTATAAAGTGATCTGGGATATAATAACAGATTGGGTTAAAGTGAACAGTTATGTCTAAGCTTATTTCCCTTGTGATCTCTGAGGAAAACCCCACTTTACCTAGGGACATGGAGACGCTGTACCCGGGTAAGTTTAGGACATTTACTATGAAGTTCTATCCAGGCCATGGGATAAGGAGAGATGAGGTGGAGAGGATGTATAAGGAACTATCACAGATAAAACACGAAGTAGAAAAAGGAGACGTTATATTTTATGCTAGGTCGTATGGTGTGTTCTATAAAAATCAATGGGAAAAGATGAGGAGGTTTTTCTCTAAACCACTAGTTATAGCTACAGAGGCAATAATAGATAGGTTAAGAGAGCTTAACGCCAAAAAAATCTATTTAGTGACTCCTTATAACCAGAGGAGACATGACTACGAAATAAAGTGGCTTAAAGACATGGGGTTTGAAGTAATCGGTTCAGTTGCACTGGGCAGAACCGGGGGGCCTGCTATAGCATCGACACCCCATGAACTTACGCTACAAGCAGTTAACGTTGCACAGCAATCCTCAGCTGACGCCATCTACGTCGCTTGTACCATCCTCTCTACCCTTCCTATACTTGAGAAAATGAAAGGCAGACTTCCCGTTATTACTGCCTCTGGAGCTATGTTTGAAATCGCAAGGGAAAAGGAGCTGATTGATTTCTAATAATATCATCAGCAAGTCCCTGGCCCAAATAGTGAAGACCTTCTCTTTAGGTAGATCAGTAAACCCGTAAGGGTGGAGGACTCTCGATAGATTAGCATATATCTTGAGGAGAGAGTTGGGTTTTTTACCTACTGTCTCACAAGCAAGTGCTATTAATGCACTCGCCTTAGGCATGGCTAACGTGAAATATTTAGCCTCTTGTTTACAGTACTTGCAGCTTATTTCATTTTTAGCTTTCTTTTTCTTCATTCCCAGCTCTTTATATAGCTCATGAACTGAGATGGAATAATCTTCCCATTTTAGGTGTTTTTCACATACCGGTCTGCCTGCAAAATATATAGTAATACCATTAACATCCCTGCTCCCGCTGAACTTCCTTATTCTGGTCAGGGCTTCTCCTCCTGACCTAATTATAAACCCTTCATCTACCAGTTTATGCCACTCCCTCTTCTCTAATGCCTTCCTATAGGCTTCAGTGGTATTTTTTACAAAAACTGATAAAGATGCCCTCTCCACTAAAAAACGGTTGTTCTCCTCTGCTGAATGGAGGTAGCCCAATACTGCGTTCTTATACCCCGCCTTCATTGCGATTATCATGTCCTGCCCGAATAATACGTCCTTTAGCTTCTCTCCTTCTTCAACGATTATCTTCTTCATTAACTTTCTAAACGAATCATCAGAAGGCGGAGCTTTGCTTATTGCCTCTATTGTGCCCGAAGTGTTCTTAAGAAATTTAAGAATCGCCTTATCCACGCAGATATTGTGAAAACACAGTTTATAACTTTTTCAACAGTTGTTAATAGTAATGATAGTAATAGGACATAGAGGGTCACCAGCATACGAGCCTGAAAATACCCTACGCTCATTTAAGAAGGCTATAGAACTAGGTGCAAACGGGATTGAGATGGACGTCAGGAGGACTAAGGACGGTAAGTTGGTTATAATCCACGACGAAGAAGTAGATAGGACTACTAACGGGAAAGGAAAAGTAAGTGAGTATAGTTTTGAAGAGTTACGTAAATTAGACGCAGGTAATGGTGAAAAGATACCTACTTTAGAGGAGGTCTTGACTCAAGTTGAAGCGGAATACTACCTCGTTGAAATAAAGGAAGAAGGTTACGAAGAGCAGATATATGAAGAAGTCCAAAGGAATAAAAAACTAGACCAAGTAGTATTTGTCTCATTTTCGTTCAACTCTTTGTTAAGGCTAAAAGGCAAGGGTAAGAACCTCGGTTTAATCTTCACTTCGTTTAAACCGCCCTTAGATGAAGCTAGAAAGTCAGGTGTAAATTATATGTTACCCGTCTATTCTGTTATTAACCGACTTACGGTAGGAAGCATGAAGGGGTTTACAATACTTACGTGGACTGTAAATGACATACGTATTCTAGAGAAAGTGATCGGATACGGTGTCGACGGTATAATAACTGATAGACCGGACATTATGAGTGAGTTAAAGCGGGTATTGAAGCACTAAACTTTTTATAGAGACAACTTTAAAAGCGAATACACGAATACTCCTATCGTGGGACTGTTCAAGAAGAACTCTAATAAAAGCGTTGATAAGAAGGGGGAACAGGTTAAAATACTCTTTACCAGTGACATCCACGGTTCTGATATCGTATTCAGGAAATTCTTAAATGCAGGGCTCCAATTTAAAGTTGACGCGTTCATAATAGGCGGAGACCTAGCCGGGAAAGCACTCTATGCAATAGTAGACCTAGGTAATGGCAAATACAAGATTGAAGGGAGGGAGATAGGTAAAGAAGGATTATCACAAGTTACAGAAGAAATAAGGAAAAAGGGAGAGTATTATACTATAGTGAGCGAAAAAGAATACGAGGAAATGCAATATGACAAGGAACTAGTAAACCAAAAGTTCAGGGAAGCGATGGAAAACGTAGTTAGAGGATGGATAAAGATAGCCGAGGAAAAACTTAAGGGGACTAACATACCCGTATACGTAAATCTGGGGAATGACGACCCAGAGTATTTGTTCGCGGTTATTGAAGAGTCAGAAATAATGCGTAAATGTGAAGGGGATATAATAGAAATAGGAGACCATGAAATGATATCTTACGGTTATGTAAACCCTACACCTTGGCACACACCGAGAGAAAAGGACGAGGATACTCTTTATAGGAACCTGAAAGAGATGGCTGATAAGGTTAGGGATCAAAGTAGAGCTATTTACAACCTGCATGCGCCCCCATATAATACACACCTAGATAATGCACCGTTACTCGACCAGAATTTAAAACCGGTCGTTAAGGGGGGAGAAATAGTATTTACCCATGTCGGGTCGACAAGTGTAAGGAGGATAATAGAAGAATATCAGCCTTTAGTAGGCCTCCATGGACATATACACGAGTCTAAGGGATTTGATAAGCTAGGGAGGACAATGATCTTTAATCCCGGAAGTGAGTATAGTGAAGGAATCCTTCACTCACTGTATCTGGTCTTAGAGGGGGATAAAGTAAAAACATACATGTTTAGGCAAGGTTGATGAGATAAGGGGAGAGAACTTTTCTCAAATTTTCCGTAAATGTCATGTGTACAGTCTCTATCCTCTTTTTCACCTTTTCTTCCTTCCTCCTCTCTAAGAAACTTTCAGCATAATATATCACTAAACTTAAAGACAGTCCACTCTTACCTTCACGGTAGTCAATTAACCTAAAAGATACTTCATACAGTATAGAGCCGTCATAGAGCACATACGTTAATACACCAGGCAATATTCGAGGACCTTCTATCTTCAAAGCTAATGATTTCTTTAACGTTACTCCCAACATCCTGCGCAGCGCAGGGAAAGGAACAACATACATACCGTCATCGACTTTATGTAACCCGAGCAAAGTAGCTATAAAGTCTTTTTCTCTCAATTCTTCCCCTAAGGAGTCTAAAGGAATATTTAAGATATAGAGCTCTGAGAAGACTAAATTCTTTATCCTTTTCCCCTTGTTCTTCTCCTTAAATAGCCTTACTGACTCAAACTGCAAAGAATCAATATCCATATTTATATTTCTCATTCCGTCATTATAAAAATAGAAGTAGAATTTCTGTGATTTTTAGTAACTGTTATAACGCTTAACATAGACATGAATAAAACACCGCTCACTCTTACCACGCTTTTGATATATTTATTTTCTCTAGGTATAAATACGGCGAGAGCGTAGGTATAGGGGCGTCCCACCACTTTACGCTATATGCGTCCCTACCTATTGCTTTCACGCTCTTTAACATATTGGGGAAGGAATCAGAGATCCTAACCCTCCCGGCGACCCCTACAGGTTTACCTTCACGGTAAACGACTACTGCGTCCCTACCTACAGTAGAGAACGTGCCTTCATAATAGTTCTGAAACCTTGTATACCAGTTATTGTTTATAAACAACACGTTTTCGCTGCTCGCTAGTAACGACTCAACAGTATAGTCACCCGGCCTCACTTCGAAAGCATACGCAATAGGGTAGACCAGCCCAGCATTACCAGTACTCCTTTCTTTGAACAGTTCAGCTAATTCATTATTATAAAGGAGTGAATTAAAAATGCCTTCCCTTATAATGTCCTTATCTATAGTAAACGTAGCCTCATCGTCAAACTCAGCTACCCTAGCCTTCCTAGGGATTTCAGATATAGTTAAAATATCACTACCTACTTTTTCTCCCTTTTTAAACTTGGCAAAAAAGGAAGACCCAGTTAGTACACTAAATGCTGATGCAAAATCAGCAAAATATGACATAAAATTAGCTACAACCAAAGGAGACAATACCACGTCATACTTACCATCGTCCACTCTGACTTTCCCAGTTACCGATGCCAGCTCATTAGCCCTCTTCAACGCGTTATCGAACTCCTTTAAAGAGTCTGAGTAAAACGCCCATTGCCCGCTATATTCGTTATTAAAAGACCTGACATAACCATCAGCCCTTACCCTTACCTCTTCTCCCCTAAACCCCTTACTGGTAAGTAAATTAGTTTTAACCTCATATACATTTACGATCCCAGAGCTCGGAAACTCGGACTTTGATAAGGACGAATCAATAGAAGCTATATCTAGGTCTTGGATCATCCTCTCCAGTTCTATGTTGTCTTCTCTCACCTTTATTTCAGAGTCGTTTTCTGTAATGAGGGGTACAATGTCACTTTCAACTGTATAACTAAAACCGTCTTCAACACTCCTAATAACCTTGCTTAAATCGTCTGTCCCGGACAGGCTAAATGAGTAGAATTTTTTACCTTTGATTACAGTAATGAAATAGTTAGACTCATAGATTTTTTGTACTTCAGCCACTTCCCCTAACACAAACTTTATTACGGCTTTCTTTACCGATACCTTCTTAGCAATTACATGTTCGAAATTCTTTAAACCTTCTAATATCTTCTCTAACTCTTGACTCATTCTCCCCTCACCTTTACCATAAGGTTCCTGGCCCTCATATTAGGGCCCCCGAACCAGACCGGGATCCCTTGGTCTGGGTCACCTTTACCACAAGTACCACTATAGAAGGAAAGAGTGTTGTCAACGGCGTCAACCGAAGATAATAGCTCAAATGTGGTAGTCTCTAAGACAGGGAAGAGGAGGGGGTCACCAATTTCCCCATCCTTAATCTCGTATGCCTCAAGGCCCACATACCTTTCTCCTATCCTTAAGTCATCTATATTCCATTCCATATAGGACTTCAGGTATACTCCGTCCTTAACGTCTTCTACTAACTCGTCAAATGTATAATCACCGGGCTTGAAAAACGTATTTGACATCCTTACCAAGGGTTCTCTATCATAAGCAGAAGCCCTAGCTGAGCCGTTACTCTCAACACCGAACTTATAAGCAGAAAACCTGTCTTGCAACAGTTCATTAATCACCCCTTCCTTTATGAGGTACTTGGGCTTCGCTTTTACACCCTCGTCGTCTATCAGATAATAACCAGAGCCCCCGTAAATAGTGGGGTCGTCTATTACCGTTATACTTTCACTACCTATCTTTTCTCCAAAGTTCCTACCTACAAGGTAACTCAGTCCAGCTTGTGCACCTTCCCTACCTAAGACCCTATCAGCCTCAAAAGGATGCCCCACAGACTCATGGACTATTATCCCAGCTAATTGGTTACTCAAAATAACGTCTTTCCTCCCCGGGGTCACTGACTTTCCTTTCTCCAACACCTTATCGACCGATACTAACGTGTCCAGCAAAAACTTCTCTAGTTCCCAGTTTTTAACTAGTTCAAACCCTCCGCTCCCGCCAAAGTCACCATTAGAAATGGTCGCCGACCTATCCCCGTTCTTCAAGGTTATTGAAAAGTAGAGGTTTATCCTAGGGATTATTCCGCTCACTTTACTACCGTCTTCAAAGAGTATTTCCTTCTCTTCGCGGGACTCGGTATAATAGAAATTAGCGGAGATAACTTTCGACTTAAGAGCGTCAGCCCCGTAAACAGACTTAGACAATTCTTCTAGTAACCTCACCTTTTCTTCTGTTGTGACGCTTTCCAGCTTTATTTTCTCTTGTATCGAAAAGTCCCCCTTCTCTCTCTTACTTTCAATGACCCCCTTTTCCCAGCTCCTGAAAGAGACCTTCTTTAGCTCAATACTGTTAGGGTCAGGGGAGGAAAAAAACAACAAATGAGAGCCATCAAATACCCTTACACTATACCCTTTCTTAAACCAACTATAGACCCCGGCGGGCTTACCGTTAACTACCATTATATTCAGGTATGAGTTAGAATGATGACGTAACTCTATATATCTAAACTCCGAGAACTTACGTAAAAGTTCTTCCATGCGTATAAAAGAGCTTCCCAAGCTAAAAATGATGTGGATAACAAAAAGGTACTCACTTTCACGTAAGGGGTAGTTACATGTATAAATTAGTGGTCTCGTTCACTTCTTTTTCTCTCCACCTTCTTTTTCCTCTTCCTTAACTTCAGCCTTTTCCCCTCCTGTGGCAGATTCGGGAAGAGTAGCCAAAAGTTCTGAGTATGCTACCTCTCCGTGGAACGCGTAATCCCCTACAGCGAGTTCAGTAGGCTTAGCCTGCAACGGTATAAATAACCCTATTAGTTTTAGTAGACCTAAAGTTATTGCAAAGTCATAGACGAAGACTACAGCAGCAGCTAGTGCTTGTATCTCCAGTTGGTACCAGTTTCCGTAAAGTGCTCCTCTTAAGCCGGAGTCTATATACTGAGTGACATTAGGGTCAGCGAACACACCGGTAAGTAGACCTCCTACTATACCAGCAATACCGTGAGTGGAGAATACACCTAATGTATCATCAACCTTTAATTTAGGCTCAAACTTGTATAAAGATAGCCATGGGATAGTACCGGACGCTATTCCTATTAGTATGGCCTCCCAACCGTTCACATAACCTGCTGCTGGAGTTATTGCTACTAACCCGGTTATTGCACCAGAAGTAGCACCTACCAGCGTAGGTTTCTTGAAGAATGCCATATCCATTAACATCCATGCTATAGCACTAGCTGCTGTAGCTATATTAGTGTTCAATACCGCTATTGCAGCGTCTATAGTAGCTCCGCCCGGGTCACCGCCGTTAAACCCGTCCCAACCCAACCATATGAGCCCTGCACCGGCAAGGACTAGCGGTAAACTGTGGGCCTCGAGTTTCCTTTCGCTAGCCAACCTCGGGCCTACAGCCAGCGCTGCAGCCAAGGCACCTACACCCGCATCTACATGTATTACGTATCCTCCGCTGAAGTCTACAGCTCCTAATTGGTTCAACCAACCCCCAGCGAATAACCAGTAAGCTACCGGGCTGTAAACTAACAGAGACCAAAGCGGTACGAATATCATCCATGCCTTAAAGTTCATCCTCTCTAGGACTCCCCCGGCAAGTAGTACTGGCGTGATCGCGGCAAACACGAACTGGAAGAATATATATGTAGATGTAGGTATATCAACTGCGCTTGGCCCTGGGCCATAGATTGTCTGGTGTGCCTCATAACTACCTAGCCATGCGGGTAACGGGTAGCCCAATATACCATAACTCGTATTATTAATATTTATGTGAATAAACGCGGGATAACCGAAACCCGCATTATACCCAGCAATCATCCAGACAATCAATACTGCTGCAAAAGCATAGAATACCATTAAGGCTGAGTTAACAGCGTACTTTTTCTTAGAGAGACCTGCATAATATAATGCCACACCGGGTACGCTTTGTAGACCTACAAAAGTAGCTGCTGTGAGCATCCACGCATTGCTCCCAGTATCGAGCCAAGACGGCACGGCGGCAGATGGGTAATCTGCAGTGTGGTTTTCTAATGCTAAAATGGACTGGTTTAACGATTGAATATCGGATGTTATATTAGTTGTTTGTGCTGCAGTTAAATGTGAAAAAGCAATTACAAAAATTACTATACTCAACGTTATTGTTAGCTTAATTAAGCTTTTTCCATTTAACGAGATCTTTTTAGGCATCAAAAGTTATTAAACTTAAATTGGTTTTAAGCATTTCTCAGATTTGCACTTAAAGTTTTTAATTTTTTATCGTTAAATAAGAAAACAGTTAAGGGATTCTCAATTATAAAATAACCCCCGTATATGAATATTTTTTATTTCAAATGTACTATCTAAAAATATTCAGGTTGAAAAATTTAAACACCACAATACTCACTCTAAAGTCGAAGGGATAGTAACCAATATAATCATGTGAAAATACACTTATACTATGCAAAAAATATACACTGGACGATATGTGAACGTACCGTTACTTGTCCAAGAGATAAATAACATGTTCCTAAGTGAAGGGTGGGAGAGCCAGATCCAACAACTGAGTATGGGAATGATGCAACCGGGTATGCCACAGTATTTTGACTATGAAATAAGGGCTATGAAGAAAGGACACATGCACCATGTGGAAACAGTAATTGTTAGGGTAAAGGGTATGCCAA
The DNA here is from genome assembly GCF_019704315.1 of Stygiolobus caldivivus. Classification (NCBI taxonomy): domain Archaea; kingdom Thermoproteati; phylum Thermoproteota; class Thermoprotei; order Sulfolobales; family Sulfolobaceae; genus Stygiolobus; species Stygiolobus caldivivus. Next base: position 2,327,568 of record NZ_AP024597.1, read on the forward strand.
ATGACTTTACAGTAATAGTTGAGGAAGAACACATTGGACCTTTAGGTAGAGAACTTATCAATAGGAGACTGTTCGGAAATATCGATAAACAGATAACTGATGGGCTATTCGATATGCAAATGCCTATGGGAGGGCAGATGGGGATGTCCACAGGTATGCAACAGCCTATGGCACCACAAATGATGGGACAACCAGCACCCCAAGCCCCAATGCCCCCTGCACAAGCAGGCCAAGTAAGGTGCCCCCAGTGCGGTAATATGAACCCGCCCGGGGCTAAGTTCTGCCTTAACTGCGGAGCCAAACTAATGTAAGTGTAGGAAAGGAAAAAAGAATTTTTAAGCTATATTTTTCCGATCAATCCCAAGTATCGAATAAAGTTTTTCTCCATTCCGGTTAGGAAAGCCGTGAGTAAAGTAAAAAATGTTTTCACGACTTGTACCCGCAGTTCATGCAGGACTTGGCGTTGGGCAGGTTTTAAGTACCGCAGTCGGGACACAAGGACAGTAAGTATTGTTACGAATTCCCTACCAATATGAACCACACGCTGCTGACCTGCGCGGTATTGCCCAACTCTCTATTTACTGTGATCTGTACTTGGTACATATTGTCACCTATTTTTTGCACAAAAGCCGTTAGATAGAATGACGATTCGAAAAAGCCTACAGACGAAAACGACACCTTGTACGTTTTACCTTCGTAAGTCACTAGATAGTTGTAAATTGTTCCGCCCGTGTAGGTTATCGACTTGTTCATCGGCAAACTTTGGACTACTATGCCATCAACACTAGTTCTTTCCGGCGCGAAGCTCAGATTGGACTCAGCGTCGTAGATGTGTACGACTACGTACCTATAAACCGTGTGGTTTACGGACAAAGTAGTCCCATTTATAATCGTAGCATTCATTATGAGCATTTTGGAGAAGTTATCAATTGAGATATAAGAAGTATCGTTCTTCTCTAGCGCATCCAGGTAGATGTCTTTAGCTTCTTCTATAATTTTCTTCAATTCGCCTTCAGTTATAGTAGTATTTGTGCTAACATTATCATTATTAATATTAATATTAGTAGTAGCTGCATGGGTACTTGCGGCTTGTCCTTCATGGTTTGAGACGTTAAAAACAGTAAAGTATAGAGCAGTAAAAGCAGCGAGGGCGATAATAACGATGAAAAACGAGAGAAGGAGCTTATTGTAAGTCATCGTGACCACCAAATTGAGGGCTAGTTGAACCTGCAGATACATACTGTTTTAGACCTTGGTGATAGCCTAGCGATGTTTGATAAAAATATCCTTTTGAAGAAATGGATGTCCATATATCTATTGGGCATTGAAGGTCTTCGGGTAACGATAGAGGAGTTCTAGCGATAATAAAGAAGTTATAGATTTTTTGCGTAACATGGCTGGGGTTAGGGCTTCTTATCCCATATTGCCAAGGTTTATCTGAGCACATAACGGATATCTAGTATTTGCTTCATGTTATAATTTATAAATCCTTTCCATATAATTACATATTGACATTTTTATTTTCTCTAGATAGATCCATATTCAGTACTTATTCGTGGTCTATATGATGCAGAAAATTATATCTGGGCTCGTTTGGCCTATGGAATTTTAATAGGCTTAGACGCAAAGTCTAGCACCGAACCATAGCGTGAAGCTCGTCGCTCCACTCCTTAGCTAGATAGCGGTTTGGGCAAGATACTCCAGTCAACGGCGTAATTGTAGTTTCCGCCTTCAAGTTAGCCCATACTCCGTCCCGTAACTCGTCCGCCTTGCACTCTGGCGCGTTGTTATCCTGACGTTCACGCCCTGGAAGCTCCTTTCCTATTAACGGCATCCTAAACACTTCTTTTTTTACCTTTCCCGAGATTATCTTAGGCTTAATCCTATTAAAAATTAGTAATTATTTTAAGTAAGGATAATTCTAATTTAGGCTAAACACTAACTAATAAACTTGCCTTTAGAGTAAGCTTAAATTGCGTGCTTGATATGAGCTTGTAAATGAAAGGAGTAATTGTCGGAATAGTTGTGTTATTAATTGTAGTAGGAGCTTTATACTATCTATATACCAACGGTTATTTCTACACCGTGAATATTAACGGGGTTTACATAACATATCAAAATAACTTTCTAATTGAATCCATACAGACAAGTTATACCAATACGTCATTATCACTGCACGGAGGCGAAACATTTGTAATAACCCTTACAACGAAAGACAACGGTCTACTTCCAGTTAAGATAACCGGGATTAACGTATCTAAGCCCTTCAGTATTGTGAACACAGCACCATCTTTACCGGTTACGATAAGTCATGGTCAAAACATGACTTTTACAATTACGGTCAAGGCACCAATGGAATCTTATACTGGCTCTCTACAAATTTATATAAATGGTACAAAAGTTTTATAATAATCTTTAATTTATATATTATAATTTAATAACTTTTTATCTTATTTTTAAATATTATATACTCTTAAATGTTAAATCTGTTAATATTAATGTAGAAAGAAATAATAATTTGATTAACTATATTTTCTTATTACCTCTGCGTTTCCTATAATATTTATGTTTTAATTTCTATTCCTAGCTCCTCGTATCCCGGGCTGGCTTACCCATTCAGTCTTTTCAATGGAGCTATATCTCAATTAACTCATTTTCACTGGTAATACCAAGGTCTGGTATTATACGTTTTTTGTGAATGTTCTTTATAAAAGAGATAAAAGAACTATAACTATTATAAAAAATACATCGAATAAATATAAAAAACTACTTTAACTATTACAGTATATATAAATATGTTTATCCGACTTTATCTCGCTAGACTTTATCTTAACAGTTTAAGTATCTCTTTGTAATAATTTAGTATAGATAAAAATTCTTTATTGAGTATTTAATACTAAATAGTTATTTCATTTCTGGGCTATCTCAAGGGTTATTTATTCAACGAGTAATATCAATTACAATATTACCACGATTAGCATTATAAATATAGAATATTAAAAATATTTTAACTATGTAATATGGTATATATTATACGTATTTATTCCATGTGATTTAATGCTGATTCATAATTTAAAAACAGCCTAATATCAAATATATTCTATGTTTATACCACATAAATTTATAATAATTACAACATTAAAATTACAATTATTTTTATGTCTTCCTATTTGATAAGTATATTTATTATATTACTGTTTAGCCCCAAAAGTGAAAATAGTCTTAGATAGGGGATTGGTATATTGCTGGTTTTAGCATAGTTGACAAGGTTAACTCCTTAATGAAGTGGCTTTCCCTTATCTTTATAAACAAGTTAATGCTTTTTACCTCTCTAAAGACATAACAGTATATGGCAATTATCACAAAAAAGATCCATAAGAAAAATGATGGAGGAATTGTTTGGATATCAATTGATGAAGTACCGCCTATCATTAAAGATACCAGTGTTGTAGACGGTGGGTTTTTTATTAGGATATCTGACGATAAGGGAGATAAAGTAATTAGATTATCAGACCAAGAAGCTATAGATATAGCACACAGAATAATAGAAGCCTATAAGAGACACATAAATGAATATCCCAGGCTTAGCCAAAAAGCGTATGAAGAGTACAAAAGAAAAAACCAGAACCCATCAGAAAGTGAAGACATCGATAATGAGGATTTTTAACATAATGTGGATTTGGGGCTGAAGCCTCCTTCAGCGATGAATACCTCCTTATAGAAACGTTTTTATACTTTTTTGACCTTGCATGTGAGGGCTAGGTCCTGACCTAGAGATTGGGGGGATCCTTTAGCCTGTAGAGAGAAAACCACCGTAACCACACACGGGACATTACAAAACGGTACCGTTAGGTGACCTCGGCAGCGGGCGAAGGGGTTCGAGGTTTCTCTGGGTAACAGGGAACCTTTATCGCTAGATGGAAGTGCTCCGTCCGCGAGGGCTTGGCAGTCCACCTGCCGAGCTTAACTCAGTACTTACCGTTTACATTATACAAGTTAGCGTATGTTTTATCAATCGTTCAGAAAAAATTTTTAAGATAGTAAATACTAAAATAAGTATATGGTTTGGAAGGAATTAAAGGACACTATGAAAGAAACCGTAAAGGAGATGGTAGAAACTGGTAAAGAGGTAGGAAAAGCATCAATGACTGCCTCCTCAGGGATAATAAAGGACGGATTAGAAGTAAGTAAACAAGTTGCTAAAGCCTCCATAGAGTTAGGTAAAACAGCAGAAAAGGAATTTAAAGGCACGACCAAAGAAGCTGTATATGTTACAAGAGACCTAATCAGCGAGTTTAAGGACAATGCTAAAGACGCATTGCAAGGTCCTATAAGGGAAATGAAAAATCTGGGAGAAAGAGAAGAAAAGAGAGAAGAAAATAAGGAGAAAGAGAAGAAATAAAAACACAGCCCCGCATTTTTTAGATAGTTAAAGTTTGAACGGGAACTTTTCCATTTTATACGCAGAGTCCCAGAACATGAACTCGAACATTGATGCAAGTCTGAAATGCCTTTTAACCTCTAGCTCCTGCTCATGTGTCAGTTCAAAACTGTTTACTATATCAATAACGGCCTTAACGCCTTTTTCGTATTCCTCCCCTCCGTAGGTCTCTATCCACCTCTGGTATAGCTTATTGGGACTCCCCTTTTTTACCAACTCTTTCCCCACTTCCATGTATATCCAATAACACGGCAGTACCGCACTTACCCCCTCGTAATAGGGCCGTGAGAAGACAACAGAAGTTATGTAAGAAGTGTAAAGTAGGTTAGTAGGAGATATTTCTACTTTCTCAGGGTCTATTTTCCACTCTGAAAAAAAGTACTTATGTAACTCTTTTTCGACCTCCATTGCGTGAGTGATATGAGTCGCGAAGAGGAGTGTCTGTTCCTGCTCTAAAGCTTTAGCGGAAAGTACAGCTAAAGCCCTAGAAAACGACTTTAAGTAATGGTAATCCTGAACGATATAGTACTTGAACTTTTCCTCTTCTAGCGTCCCGTCAGTTAGACCTTGTATGAAAGGGTGAGACAATATCCCTTGATAAATGTCCTTTATTTCGTCCCAGAGTACTTGGCTCCTACTCATTCTCAGAGTACTTTAGTCAAACATGCTTATATCCCTATTATAATAAAATCATCTCGTGGATAATTTTAGCTAAGATAGGCTTGGGATTTCGTAAATTAGTACCGCATGGCAACTATTAAGGAAGACAAAATAAAATTAGGAGGGGGTGACCCGTGGCGGAATTAGAAATAATTAGATGCAAGGATAAGTTACGCCACGGGTAAACAATAGCCTGCTTTTTAACACATCTACTCCTGCAACCGGGATCTTTAAGTTTACTCACCCTTATGTTTTATTTCGGGCTTAGGGCCAAACTTCCGGTACTGTTTCGAGGCAGACAAGCTCCTCCTGGGGCTTTGCTCCCAAAGGAGTTTAAGGCCTCCACCAGTCATGTCCATATTACTCAGGCTTAGCTATTACGCTTTATGTAAGGCGATAAATCACTTGTCAACATAAGCTACAATATCCTACTTAACTTGCTCTTTGACGCAACCTAACTTATGGACGTCCTTTCACACCTTTACAATATATATTCCAAAGGGTTTTACGCAAATTTCACGGTTTGTCGGAGACCGTTAGAGCAGTTGATGACCTTGGGTTAGATATAGAGTAATCTTCTAATAAAATTTGATCGGAAGAATTTTGTTTAACTTACAGTTATTTTTACTTAATGGGTAAATCGTTTCAGAGCTATCTCTTTTCCCCACTATCCGTGGGTTATACCCAAGTTAAGTATTACTTTCAACTCTGGATATGGTAGAGTATACCTCTATTTCATCTGGAGTCGAGGAGTTTTTACTTCTCTTTATAAAGATAACATAATACTCTGTCAAGTTAACTGCAAATTAACTGAACAAAATGGCGTAACCTTGTCGAACACCGTAGATTGTCAAGTCACCATATAAGATCATTAAAATTACCCTAAAAATAAGCATTTGTGGAGTTCAACTGGAATAGCAATTTTAGGTTATATTTATGGAAATAATTGTAATTCTACTAAATACAACATTTTTTGTCAATTATATCCGATAAAGTGAAGATTTAATGAATTTTTATCATATCAAGAAAACATATAACGTGAGAATTAACGTGTATAGACTCTAGACTAATGTATTTTTTCATTATTAAAAATAAATAAGGAAGGAAGAAAATAACATAATTGGAAAAGAAAAGTAAAGCCTAATACTAAAAGGGATCCCTCAGCAAATTCTAAATTAAAATAAGGCATAAAAACAGCGTGCAACTGCGTAATAACGTTCAATTAACTTTCAATCCTAATTCTCGGTAGTTCCCATTTATACTTTATGGCTAGTACACGTATAGTTAAAGCCAGCAAAAAACTTACTGTAGTAGCCAATAGGTCAGAATAGCCTAAATAACGTAGAGCATAATAAATTACAGACCCTAAGATCGCGACAGTCGCATAAAAGTCCTTTGTAAGGACTAGTGGAATCTCGTTAGATAACACGTCCCTTATTACGCCTCCGCCTGTAGAAGTCAAAACTCCGACGGCTACCACTAAAAGGACGTCGCTAGATACTGAGTAAGCTAAAGAAGAACCTGCTGCAGCGAAAGCCGCCAAGCCTATTGCATCTGCGTATAATAAAGGCTTCTGGACGTGAGAAAAAATTTTGTAAAAGATAAACGTAAATAGACTGGACAGTAGGGCTACTGTAGGATAGGGCAAGTAAGTTAAGTTTGTTGGAGGAGTCTTACCAAGGAGCAAGTCTGCTATAATTCCGCCCCCTAATGCTGTAGAAAAGCCGAGGACTAGCACTCCCAATAAGTCCATGTTCTTCCTTATGCCTTTTATAGCCCCAGACACAGAGAAAGCCACGATCCCGATATAATTAGTAATGTCGAGTACAAGGTTCATTATGGTCTATTAGGCTTGTGGTTTTAGCCGTTATAACATTTACTGAATAAGTTGTGTTAAAAATAAACCCCACAGAAAAATATTTTATCAGGCTTCAAAAAGCAGGGTCTTTTAATTAACTTATTGAAAGTTTATGTGCAATAAATCTTAAAATATTCTGTTAGTTTTTAGATTTTATACTTAATAAAAATATATAAAATGTAAGGATTTTATGTAAACTGTTTCCTTAATTAGATTAGCCAAGGCGTGAATGGTAGATTTATATTTTATAAGTAATGCTAACGCACTAAGCTGGATATGCTGTATTCATAGAATAACATAACGAGGATTTTGCACAGTAAAGTTATTTTAAAAGAATTTCTGGAATTACTTTAAAACGGACTTTAGGTTAATTACTCTTCACAACGTTCTAATTCTTTTGTTGGCTCGGATCCTTCGCCTATCTGTACTATTAGCAATACTTGGTTAGTGTTATTGTCTTGATTGATAAACGTAAAAATCTCTCTATCGGGAAAGATCTCATTTACAGCCCTAGTTATTTTCTCAGCATCTTCACATGATGGTACAATAAAGATTATTGATTTAAGAGGTATTGAACTTAACACTAATCTGAAAAATTTACTATAATCGCTAATTAACGTTTTTGAAAACTGCTTCACTATTAATTTACTTTTATTTATGCCTACTATTCTCAATATATCAATAAATTCATCTATCCTAACTGACATATAATGTAAATGCGTGTGACTACTATATAAAGTTTCATTAAATCCCGTTTAAAACTAAACACTTATTATTTTGATATTGAAAAGATTTTTAACTTTTTATTTATTCTTCATTAATTTAAGAATTTTTAAATAACTATATAAATTAGTTTATAAATAGGTGCAATTACAGTATTTTACCCTTAACTTTATGATTTAACTAAAGAAAAATTCGGATAATGTAATAGACTAAAATTAATTTTCAGCTCCCTTTATGTCTTTTACAGTTGGTTTATATATTTCCTATAGCTTTAAAATCCAACCTACCCCCAATATGCTAAGTCGCCTAGGGGACTACGTTACAGTTTAGACCAAAAGTCGGGCATGGATATCAAAGAGCCCCCAGAATAACACAAAACTTTCTGTATTCCAAGGAGAAAGTCCTTATCACTTAAAGCCCTACGGGTGTAGTCGTAATTATAGAAATACATGGTATTTAACCATATATTCCTCTAATGCTAAAATGTTTAGCTAATCATGGGCGGATAAACTTAGAATATTTTAGGTAAATAATAGCACCGCATAGAAGGTTTCTCACAGACAAAATATTTTCACGGATATTAACAATAAAATTAAAATCTGCCCAAGTCAAAGGCTGGAGAGAAAGATAGCTTTAAATCTGTCCAGTAATAGTGACGAGAAAACCTTTTGCCCTTAGATATTTTAACAAAGTATAAAAAGCAATGGTTTCGTTTCTATAACCTCCTTTAGGTGTTATACCCGAACTAGAGCATGAACTTAAGATGAAATTTAAAAACCATCGGGTTCTCATGCATTTAACGCAAAATGAAATATAATAGGTACCCCACAAATATTTAGGGTAATACTCAACCGCTAAGGTTTTCCAACAAACGCTGTTCAGGATAAAAATCGGCGAAAAGAAATAAAGGTTAAAGCAGGCACTTAAACTGTGCCTTCTGATGCTTGAGCTCTAATTTCCTTGCCCCTTATAGCGGAGAGGACTAATGCGACTGCCAGTATCCCTACAGAGACCAGAAAAGCCGAATGTAGGCCCGTAATAAACTTGGTGGCTACACCCCCTATCAGGTCAGAAGTACCTAGGAACACTTCAAAAGCCACATAACGGGGTACAGTTAAAGATGCCACAGTTATAGAAATTACGTAGCTCAGGAGTATCCCAGTATTACTTAAAGTCCTCAACATACCTGATACGCTACCGTAGGCGTGCTTAGGAGTGTTAGCCATAACGGCACTGTTATTAGCAGGGTAGAATAGCGACGAACCTATACCACCTATTACTGAAATAAATATTATGTCTATAAGGGGAGTTGTTAAACTCAACAAATGAGAGTAGAGAAAGGAGACAAAAGCCATTAAGCCTATCCCGATTGTGGCTGGGATCCTCGACCCGATCTTATCTGAGAGCCTACCTGCTAAAGGACCTATCATGCCTGCTATCACATAACCCGGGACTAAGAGTAACGAAGCGTTGAGCGGAGATAACCCCCTTATCCCCTGAAGGTACATTATAAGAAGGAAAGCCGTAGATAAGTAACCCGTACTTTGGAGGAACGAAGCAAAAAGGGAAGACGTCAGGACTCTGTTTTTGAATATCTTAAAATCTATAAGGGGAGACTTGACCCTCTGTTCGACAATTACGAAGGGGATCAACAGAAGTAGCCCTATAGTGAGAGGGATCTCATTTTTTAATGCTAACCCTTCTCCTGCAATATCTGCACTCCCATAAGTAATTAGTGCTAGTGAAGAACCAAAGAGCAAAATCCCGTATATATCTATATCCCTCTTTACTTTATTTACGTCTTTTACGACTTTAAAACCTAGTATTGATGCAGCTATACCTATAGGGACGTTGATGTAAAATATATACCTCCAACCTATTAATGTAGTTATTATACCTCCTAAGACTATACCCAGTATAGCCCCTACATTCCACCCTATAGAAGTATATCCAAAAGCTTTTCCTCTCGTATTTGGAGGAAAATTATCTGATATAATTGCACCGCTATTAGCCTGCATCATTGAAGCACCGAGAGCCTGGACACCCCTAGAACCAATTAGGAAATAAGCAGACGGAGAAGCACCGCATAACGCTGAACCGATCGTAAAGACGATAAAACCTAAGTTATATATTCTAGCCCTACCGTATGAGTCCCCTAGCCGACCTAACTGGGTCGTAAGTACGGCTACCTCTAACAGATAGATCAGGATTATCCAGATCATTGTAAATAGGTCTGAATGGAGGTCGGTGACTATTGTAGGTAATGCTAAGATTACTATTGTAGAATCGACAGCCCCCATCAAGACCCCTAAAACGACTACTACCAAGAGTAACGATTTGTTTGACGCCATACAATATATTTAATCTTAAAATTTAAATTATCTTCTACTAATAAGTTTCTATCTCATAAAAGAAATTTTGGATAAAATTAATAATAAGGGTAAAAAGAAATTGAGACCTTTATTTCTCATAAGGGACTACCACAGTTAGAACAGAACCTAGCAGTAGGGGGGTTTTGAAAACCACAAGACCTACATATCCTCGCCCCTGAAAACCCTTGGTAAGGTTGGTTATAGCCCTGATAGGGTTGGGCATAATATGGCCCGTACGCTGGCTGTTGATAACCGTACTGATAACCGAATTGTGGGTTAGCACTAACAGCCCCGCTATTTACTAGCCTTTCTATTTCGTTCAATGTTTCGTGCTCTATCTCAAGGTTCCATAGGCCTTCAGCACCTTCTATCAAAAGCCCTATAGGTCCTAAAATTAAGTCCCCTAAAAAAGCCTCTGTAACGTCTTCAGCTTTTACCCAATTAGAGACACCGGTCTCAGCTTCTAAGTAACCTTGTCCCCCAAAAAGTTTCACTGTAAACGCTCTATCAGCAGCAAAGAGATGCCTTAACATACCTTCTTTCTTAGCTTGGACTATGTAATAATTACCTGCACCGTAGAACTGTGAGGTGTACCCCTTGTATGAGAACCACTGAAAGAGCTGGGAGGCAAGCATCTGTAAATTGACATTTACACCTTGAAATACTTTTTTCATAGGTAGATCAAGTCTTTTCGAAAACTATTAACTTTTTCTCTGAGATATGTGCCTTGATTAAATCAGTTATTTAAGTATAATTAGAATAAGATATATTGATAAAATGTCAAACCGTAATAACATGGGTAGTAAGCGACTCTTACTGCTATTAATATCTATTTTGGTATCAGCTGGAGTGCTGGTCACTACGTTATTTCTAGCCCCGGTATTCATCTCTACACCTATCTCCCCATCAATTAATGCAGGATCGCTAAATGTTATTACACAAGGTAACTGGACGGCGGAGTTTAAGGCGATAATTACTAGGGAAGGTCCCACTTATACCATTTCATTTAGTAACGGGACTTCGCTCTCTCTTTCAAGTCCAGAATTTGTACGCAGTACGATAGGAAAACTATTAGCAAGTAATATGGGGCATGAAGAGGACTCATTAAGGTTTTTCCAACTATACATTTATTATTACGTCAACAATTATAATAGTTCTTATTCCATATTAATCATAAAAGCTTACTTCTCACAAGGCTACCACCAAGTACCCTACCAGCTCTACTTATCCGTACGAGGTGTTAGGGGGGTAGAAGGTCCTTACTACTGGGCCGGAAATTACAGTTATTGGGTAGCCTACTCTAACCAGACCTCTTCTACCTCTGTCCTAACTGTTATTAAAACCACTAACTTTACTATTAGTATAGAACAATATAAGTCAATTTTAGAGTTGGTAACGACATCAAATGACGTGTAAGTAGGAAATGATACCAAGTAGGTAAACCGGGAACTATACCTAATTAACGTGTTCTCCTCTAAGCTTAAGCTGTAATTTTCTTATTTTTTCTATCTGTTCCTTGGTGAGGTTACCTAATAGCCAGTCATAATTTAGAGACAATAGAAGTGAAACTATCTTACTCTTCTCTACATTCCCAGTCTTATATTGTTCGAAAAGTTCTAAGGCTTCCTTAGTCATGAGATAAATCCCCTTATAAACATTTTCTAGTTTTAGGGCTACTTCAAGCATTTCTTTTTTCGGGACTGCGCATTTAGTGTCCTTCCTATGAAAACCGTGGTGCATAGCCAATGATTGTAAGAGCCGCCTCTCAGCTTTGTAAGCCCTAAATGCTGAAAGTTTTAGGAGACCATTTTCTAACCGTTCATATGATACTAAGAAATCATTAAAACTCATCCTAGCATAAGTTATCTCATCCCTGATGGGCATATAAGTCCCGTATACTAACTCAGGGATTTTGAATTTTTCGTAAAAAGTTCTAGTCTTACCAGACCACCTTATAACTTACTTCAAATAACTTTTAAAGTACATAAGAGTAAGCATAAGTTATGAATATCGGGCTGATAATCGGAATCTTAATCCTGATCTTTGACTTTGCTATCTCCATCTGGAACAGTTACAATGCCGGAAAGATAGCTACATACAGAAAAGGTCTAGGAACCTTGGTGTTCTTTTTAGGAGGATTTTTGCCAGTAAGTTATGTCATAGCTACAGTGATAACTTTTATTTTAGCATATTTAGGTTATATTTCGTCCTCTACTACCGTGTTTATCCTCAGCTTTGACTTTCTATTTTTCGGGCTAGCAATAATAATGTGGGGAGTAATAGCCACTACCCTGAGTATAGTAGCTACAGTAAAAGGACGGAGCTGGACAGCCGGAATAATAACTGTATATAACGCCTTTGCTACTATTGCGGACGCGTGGGAGTATATAACGGGTTTCCTCTCTGCGTGGAAAAATGTGAGGAGAGCTATCGACTCAAGTGATTTCTCGGTCATTGACGTAATAGCGATCTTAGCAATATCATTAGGGATAGGTTATATAATTTCTTATGTAGCTTATAAAGAAGGAATTAAGTCTGAGTCAGGTTACTATACTTCAAGGCAATTTTTTTAATCACAGTACTTTTCTAGCCGTGTAAGCTACTAGCTCATTTGTAGTAGGGTGTTGGTCTGCAAATTCAGCCAGTTGCCTTGCTGTCAACCCATGGGCTACCGCTTGTCCTAATTCGTTAATTACAAACCCCGCGTGGACTCCTACTATCCACGCCCCTATCAGCCTTAAGCTACCGCGTTCAAAGTATAGTTTAAGTACGCCACCCATCTCGTCATACATCTGAGCCATAGGGTCATTTTTCATATCATATGACGCCTCAATAACGCTTAGACCCAATTTCTTAGCTTCACTTGGCATGATCCCTACATAGGCTGCTGGAGGGATAGTGAAGATAGTAACTGGGATACTCTTATAGTCTACATAGTCAGTAGCAACACCGTTACTCATAATATTATACGAGGCCGCCACGGACATCCTAACCGCCGCGTGAAAATAAGGTGCTTTCCCGTTAACGTCGCCCGTAGCAAAAACATTAGGTAAGTTCGTCCTCATCGCCTCGTCTACACTTATATGTCCCTTAGAGTCGAGCGCTAAAATACCAGAAGCACCTTCAGGTAAAACTGGCTTCCTACCAGTAGCTAACATTACTAAGCCTGTAGAAATACTCTTCTTATTACCTTTTTCATCACTATAAAGTACCTCAAACTCGTTCTCACTTTTCTTCCTTATTTCCAATAAGGGACTGTTGTACATTATATTTATGTCCAATAGGGGTAAGAGGGTTTCTACTATCTCGTTTTCAAACCCTTTAAGGACTCGACCACTCCTTACTAAGACCCTTACACTATACCCTAGGCTTTTTAATATCGTAGCGGTCTCTAGAGCTATATACCCTCCGCCTACTATTGTGATATCGTCGGGAAGCTTCCGTATATTAGTCTTGTAACCATATAGGTCATCGCTCGTAATGGCGAATTCAGAGCCGGGGAACTTAGGCTTAACCGGCTCGCTCCCGGTTGCTATAATAACGTATCTACCTCTGATCTCAATCTCTCTACCTTCTCCCTCTACATCGACTCTTACCGTTTTATTGTCAAGCAACTTAGCTGTACCCTTTATTAGTTCCACATTTTCTTTAAACTCCTTTAGTTCCTCTCTATGTTGTATAAACCTAGTCTCTTGGACTTTATCCTTATGGTCTTGGACTATAGAAAAGTCAGGTCTTATACTAGTCTTTAAAATACGGTTATTTCTCCACACCATCTGGGCAATTTCTCTTACTGTTTTAGACGGAATACACCCAGAAAAAAGGCAGTTCCCTCCTAGTTCACCTTTAGGGTCTATTATTACTACCTTATACCCTGACCTGGCTAACCTGAAAGCGGCTGGGTAACCTCCTCCGCCTCCACCTATTACTATCACATCAGTTTCCATAAAAATATGTTTAAAGAACCAAGGTTAAAAATTCATTTCGAGAGAATACTAGCTATCTGCTCACTCGTGTACCTCTTTGTATAATCTGGGTTTACACAGCCGTAAATTACTGTAACCAACTCCTGTGGTACATTAGGAGGTAATTGGAGACGCCACGAAGCCAGTGCCGACCTAGCTTGGTTAATGTAATTTAAAGCTTCGTTAATCCTACCACTTATATAGAGGTCTGACGCATGATTTAGATATGCTATTGCTGGGTTATCGTTGCGGAGAGTGAGTAAGTAGTAAGCGGTTATCCCTAGAGCGAACACGTCCATAGAAGGGCTAGCTCCTCTTCCTAGAATTATTGCCTCTATTTGTTCTGGCGGACTATATGCAGGTGTAGCTTGATTAAACCTCTGCCCTACTTTTACTGCAGAACCTAGATCTCCTAACTTTACATTACCTACAACACTAAGGACTTTCAATACCTCATCGGGCGAACTCCCCAATTTCTTGGTAAAGAAAATGTTCTGGGGTTTAACGTCTAGGTGGACATACCCGTTTTTGTGTAAAAAGTTCAGTGCTAACGATATCTCCCTGATGATATTTTTAACTATCAGCGGCCATTGCGGGGAATAAACAAGATTTGTTTTTGCAAGATCTGCCGCGGTTCCCCCTTCCATGAACTCCATAATAATTGCAGGGGGGTACTTGAAGTATGCTTCGCTATTTCCTTTTAACGCTGAGGTTATGTTATTTATATCAACATATATCCCATAAATTCTAACGAACCGCGGGTTCTTAGACAGCTCCTTTAGGTTCTCTGATTCTCTAAACAAATCGTCGAAAGACGAAGCACTGATTATTCTAGTCTGCGAAGGGTCATTCCTCATACTTAAGACCTTAATTGCGTAAGCCACTCCGTCTTTTTCCGACTTCAGTACATATCCGTTCCCTCCTATGCCTAGCACAGAGACTACGTTATAGCCGTAGATATCATTGCCGACCCAAACTTTCGGATCCCACTTATCCAAACTAGGGAGTTGAAGGGGCTTTTTAGGCTCAACAACACTAGTGTAGTTTATAGTAATTCTATCCCCCCTGTTTATTACACCGTTTTCAATAGTAGGTTTAAAGATAACCTCACCGATCTTAATTTCTTTAGCTTTCCATTGAGCGTCTTTTGAGCCTAGTATAGGGACTAGGATAGGAGATGAAGGATTACTGGATACATATTCATAACCTCCCACGTTTATACTCCACTGGATATTTGATGGTAGTCCTGTTGCGAAGAACGTGGCAAAACAATGAGGGTATCTGTCGTACGGTAAAGTGTCACTAGGCGTAAATGATATGACAGCCTTTCTACCCTCTTTTACGACCCCACTGGTCCTGTCAGGTAGAAAGTACTTCCCTTGTGCGTATGACGGACAGACCCTGAACTCGACCTTCTTCTCCTCTAACACTAGTTTTTGCCCGTTCACCTTCTTCACAACACCATTGACCTCGATCTCCCATTGGGAGCCACTCGGTATTCCTCTCTGTACAATTACAATAGGGTAGCCTTTACCTGAAGCCGCAACTATATTTGCAAAAGCTAGCGTGGTAAAAGAAGAGAGTAAGAAAGGTAAAGAAAGCTGACCCATAGTGGGAGAAAAGGAAGAAAGCTCGTAAGTTATAAGGCTCCCAGCTATCATAATTACTTCCCAAACACACGGGACTGCAAGACCGGGTAAACCGAGTAATATGAGGAAGACAGGTATTAAATAGGGGATGGATAAAAGGTTAAGGTTGCCTGAAAAAAACACTAAAGCTAGGGGTACAGTTAAGGAGAGAATAAATGGGATCGCTGTAATAGTCCTGTTGAAAGAGGCTAGGAGTGAAAACAGCGATGAAGCTAGTAAAATGACTACGTAAACAATAGATACTCCGTGAAATAAAACCAGGAGTAATATTGACGCAAATATGTCGATAATGGAAGCTTTCAATAACCTTTTGTTATAATAGGTCATAGTTGATAATATTTTTAGCACTCATAAAAAATTAAGCAATATAAGCTTCCGATCCATTTTAAGCGATAATATAGAATAATCTAAAATTAATATGAAAATTAACCGTTAATCACCGGATCTAGGTAAGGCTTTATTAAAAATAAAATAGTGAAACTAAATATAATAAATTATGAAGTTTGGGTTCTCTACATCAGCCTTTCAATTTGAGGAAACTAACACCAATTCAGACTGGTATGAGTGGTTAAAAGACGAAGTTAATATCACATCAGGTAAAGTAGTCCCTTATTTACCTTATATGAACTATTACCTCACTAGGTACATGAAAATACATGAAATAGCAGAAAAATTAAACGCGTCAATCTGGAGGTTTAACCCCAGTTGGGCAAGGTTATTCAAGGACAGTAAAAGAGTAGATGACGATGCAGTAAAAAAATACAGAGAGATTTTAAAAGACTTAAAAAATAGGGGGTTTACGGTAATCCTATGCCTGAACCACTTTGACCTCCCGCTTTGGGTACACCAACCAATAATAGCTAGAGATTTCCTACTGTCCAAGGGAAAATTGGGCTGGTATACTGAAGACACTGTAAAGGAATTCTTATCGTTTTCTAAATTTGTAGTAGATAATTTTTCAGAATACGTAGACTTATGGTGTACGTTTAACGAACCTAACATATTGGCTAATTTCTCGTATTTAACCGGGATCTTCCCACCTGGCATAACGAGTAAGAACGCATTCCAAAAAGCTTTAACAAACATAGTTACAGCCCATAACTTAGTTTATGAAGAACTTAAAGGGCTGAAAGTAGGAATTATCTATAACTTCCCCTATGTTCAGGGTAGCAAAGAAATGGAAGAAAATATAGCATATTCGTTTTTAGAAAAGGTAAAGTTTGATTGGATTGGGGTAAATTATTATTCTAGGATTGTATACGACGAAAACGGAAGCCCGAAGAAAGGTTACGGGATTTTCTGTCAGCCTAATTCAGTGTCTTTGGAGGGTAATCCTACATCTGATTACGGGTGGGAGGTCTATCCTAAAGGACTTGAAGAGGTCCTTAAGGCTGTGAATAACAGGTTTAACAAACCGATTTATGTTACCGAAAACGGTATAGCCGACTCAAGGGACTTCCTGAGACCTAATTTCTTAGCCCAGCACCTAGAGGCTATTAAGAACTCTGGAATTAAAGTCGAGGCTTATCTACATTGGTCTATAATAGATAATTTTGAGTGGAACTTCGGGTATGAAATGAAATTCGGTTTGTATACTTTAGACCTGAAACCCAGGCCTAGCTCGTATTTATTTAAAGAGTTTACTGAGGTATACTCTAATGCGTGAGAATTTCCCTTTCATGCTAAACAAATCCCTAGCTCTTATCAAAATTTAACTAGTTTCTTAATATAAGATTTTTAATAATGGACTTGCTCAAGGTTACTTAAAAACAATCATAGTTATTATATAGCTAAGTCATTGCTAGCCACTAACTAAAAAATCACCCGTAAAGCTCTTAGGGATCACATAAATAGAGAAAATACTGCAAAAAGGAGAAAAAATTAGAATGTATTAGTAATTTCCATATCACTTATCAATGAATTTAACTGAGGGGTAGAATATAGTAGCTGAGGAGGAAAAGTAATAAGGACTACGACAACCCAATCTCCAAATGCCGTAACGCCTTCTAATACATTTCCTCCTCTCGCTATATAAACAGTGTAACCGTTTACTAGACTCATACATTTAATAGTGTTTGAAGAGGTGTAATATACGCTATTTGATGTTATATAGGTTAATATATCTTGAGCTATTGTGTTTGAAGAGGTGTTAATGTAGACTGAATATACATTTACTCCACCACTACTATACTCTTCCAGTAAGCCAGCCATCGCCCCCTGAATTAGTGATACTTTTTCCCCCATAACATAAGAGTAAATCAGGGATAAGTTACTGGTCTTCAACACTAGGTTCCAGTTTAGATCCCCTAAAACACTGTCCAGCTGTACGGGTGTCAGGCTGGTGACACCTTTAGCCGGAGGAGGGATATAAAGCGGGGGTAGCAGGATTATATCAAAGAAATATGGTAAAACAACTGAGAGGGCTAATAACGCTATTGCAATGAACGCAACATCGGCCACTACAGCCTTCAGAATCTTTTTCTTCTTATTCCTTGGGCCTGACGGTTTTTTACCCGTTTCAACACTTTTATTTACACTACCTTGGCCCACCGGGAATTGCTGTCCCATTGGGAACTGTGGTAGAGTACTCGTCGGTAACTGCTGTGGGGGATATGAAACGGTAGGTTGAGGGGAGAACTGAGGCTGAACCTTTAATGTTTGTTGGTCAGGAACGTACTGCTGTAAAGGAGAATTTAACCTGAAACCACACTTCTTGCAGAAATTAGCTTCAGGCACATTATTGGTACCGCATCTTGGGCATTGAATTAAACTAGGCTGATTGAACTTAATTGTCTGACTTGAGGGAGTCGGAAACGTAACTGTATTAGAAGTCTGTTGAGGAAAACTCATGAGAAGATTACCGCATCTTACACAGTAAATGAATTCATCATTATTGGGGTATCCACATCTATTGCAATACTTTACCATTAACTATCATACAAGCGGTTATATTATTAAAAATTGTCCCAGACACATCTCAAATAACAAATCTGACCAAATGGGTTTAAATTTCTAATTCATCACAGTTTCTTTTTAGCTGTCTTTTCAAATAAACAGAATTGATTATTATCAAGTATGACATAGCAAGTAAATTAGTACCTACAGTACATTCTAGTATATCAACTATAGAATTACCAAGACCAAAATACGAGTTTACGGCAAAGTTAACTAATGGTAATAGGAATAGAATGAGTGAGATAATCTTCAATTGCCTAGAAAAGACTGAGAATTTATTAGCTATATTATCTATCCTTATCATAAGTTTTGATAGGTTGTATATTTTACCTATTTCATCATTCATAGCTCGTGCTTTGTCTATCACTTGCTTTTGTAAATTATCAAATTTCACTTCCCCTTCTATTTTGTTTGCAATAAGGATCTCTTCTAGGAGTTCTGATAAGCTACTCTCTGAGAAAAATTCTACTCCTTTTTCAAGGAATTTTATTATTATTTTCCTTTTTCCTTCACCGAGCAAATAGTTTGCACTTCTACCTAACTTAACACTAGTCTTATATGTTATAATACCATTTAGCCAAGTAAATAGAGCAAGCCCTAATATTATCAATATATTCTCAACCACGGCTAATTACCTCGATCATTTGCCTTACCATATCTATTAAAGCTGTTATAACCTAATCCCTTAATAAAGGGTTGGACAGTCGCTGAATATAAACGTTGCATATAATTCTTTTTCTACTTTAGATATTTTTATACCTAACTTTATAAAAGACAAAATGATATAAAGTAGATTTAGCTTAATAAAATATAACTTAAAATTGATTATAGGGTTAAAAATGTATTTTTTTATAGATTTTTTAATAAATAAGATAGATTGTCTATGTTAGATTTAAGAGATTTTTGAATAAACTCACGTAGTTCATAAGGTAAATCTGAGGGGAAATCTATATTCCATAATTTTATTACTTGTTTAGCCTCGTCTACTTTTTTCAACGCACTACCGACATCATTACCGTTATAAAGGTCTATAGCTTCATCCAAGTATTTACTAACAGGACTTTCTTTACCAGTAACCATATAATAGGCTGTCATACCCAAGCTAAAGATATCGAAATTTACTTTAGCCCCTAACCCTAATATTGCGTGCTCCAGTTGTTCAGGAGAACAATAAGCCGGAGTAGCTTGGAAAAACTTTTCGCCTACTCTCACAGCCGAGCCTAAATCCCCTAATTTTATTGTGACCTGCCCCGACTCTAGCACCTTTTTCACCTCGTCTAACCCTCCATTTAACTTATCTGAGAAGAAGATATTCTGGGGTTTAACGTCTAAGTGGATATACCCATTAGAGTGCATATATTCTAACGCGATCGCAGTGTACTTTATGACTATCCTGACTATTTCATACCAGTCTTTTGATGGCGAGAAATAATTAACGAATAGTTCTTTAGCAGTCCCCCCACTCATAAATTCGGTGACTATTGCTGGGGGATATTTTAAATAAGTTTCAGTATCACCCCTTAACACTGAGGCTATCTGGTTTACATCGGCAAATATCCCTGATACCTTAACTAGATAAGGGTTACCGTTACTTAACTTAACTAGGTTATTAGACTCTTTAAATAAATCGGTAAACTCTCTTAACGCTACGGTTTGCGATCTGGAGAAACTAGGCTTTAAAATCTTTATAGCGTAATATCTGTTATCTTTTTCCCCCTTTAGCACATAACTGCTACCACCCTCGCTTACGGTATCGACAACGTTATACCCATAGAGTTTTGTCCCTACCCAGACTTTAGGATCCCAATTCTTAATGTCCAAAGCCCTCTTCACTATTTTAGGCTCAAATTCTATCCCTACTACACTACCCCTTAGAGCAGTCCCCGACTTCTGCTTAGGTTCAAAAATTACATCTCCAAAGGATACTTTTTCAACTTCCCATTTTACAAAAGGCTGATCGAATACGGGTACAATCACTCTACTTTTCCCAGTATATTTATTCCCGTTCACGGTTACAGAGAATTCTAGTTCTTTAGGTATATTTAAAGGGATAAAACTTACTGTACATTCTTCGTAACCCTTTAAAACATCTGAATCTTGTGTTTGTTTAAAATTTATTTCAACGTAATCCCCAGCTACTACCGAGCCCTTATAATTCGTGGGGACATAAAACGAATTAGAGTCTTTCACTGGGCAAGTTACCCATGACCCCCCTTCACTAATTATATTAATCTCGGGGTCCGAAGTCGGAATAACATTTCCGTTTAAGTCTATAAACCAAGGTAAACCTTTAGGCAGCCCTTTAGCCCTGAACGTTACTATCGTGAAATCTTTTCCTTTATATGCCCTCAAGTTCATCACAGTCAAATAAGTAAGGGGAAGAGATGTAACTAACCCTAGTATATATTCCGGCACAGTGAAGGGTGGGATGACCTTGTATAGGACGGAAACTATAATAAGGACGATCTCTATCATGCCGGCTATTAAAGTCCCAGCATAATATTCGTAAAATACATAAATTACCACCAACACGGAAATTAGATAAAACGGACTAGGAAAACTAATTACACTAGTTATTGCAGAGAGAAATAAAGTATATTTAGAGAATTTCCTATTATATGCAGATTTAATACTTATTACTGCCGATACTAAACCTGGGACTGCATAAAGATCTCTGAATATAATAGCGTAAGAAATAAGAATTAAGAATGCTACTAAAGCTGAAATAAAAAGCTTATTATTCGCAGGTTTTTCCATAAATTACACTACTGTTCAAAGCTAAAAACTCTTTTTACATACTCTACTCTTTCTCTCCAGTCTACTATAGGTTTAGGGTACGTTGGTATATTATATTCATAAACTTTATGTATTATTGAAGGCGGGTAATCTCTAAGCTCTTCCACCCATTCCTTTATGAACTTCGCGTCAGGGTCGAATTTTTCTTGCTGTTTCCAAGGGTCAAAGACCCTGAAAATATAATCTGTGCCGGTAGATGCTACCCACTGCCAGTTACCGTTATTGATAGCAGGATCATAATCTATAAGTTTAGACGCGAAATACCTCTCGCCCCACCTCCAGTCTATAAACAAGACCTTAGTCAGAAAGAAGGCTACGATCATTCTAAGCCTCCCGTTTATAAAACCGGTACTATTTAAGGACCTCATTGCAGCATCAACAATAGGATACCCGGTCCTTCCGTTCTTCCATGCTTCAAAATACTCTTCATTACTCTCCCAATTTATCCCATCGTATTCTCTTTTATAACAATGGCCAAACACATAAGGGTTATAAAATGCTAAGAGAGTGTAAAAATCCCTCCAATACAGTTCTCGTATAAACGCTTGGTCATCTCTTTTCTTATAATATGCCTCTCTAATGGAAATTGTACCAAACTTAAGGTGAGGGGATAACATAGTATAATTTCTCTCTGCTGGAAAATCCCTCCTTTTAAAGTCTACTTTCCTCTCTAGCAGTTTTAAACCCTCAGATCGCCCTCCTTTAAGCAAAGGGGACTCAGTTTTTTTAAATGACTTTAAGAACTCCACGTCTAGACTGTCTTTTATGACAGTAAAGTTAACTCCATCCCTGATATCCCTAGGCTCACGTACTTTATATTGAATTGCCTTCTTGTAAAACGCGGAAAAACTTTTGGATGGTTTTATATTTTTTGTGGTTAATAAAACGTCTGTGAAAGATAAGAATTTAATCCCCCTAGATAAAGCGTTTTCCTTCATCTTTTCATCTCTTTCTAAAGCAAAAGGTGTGTAATCTTCATTAACATATATAGCATCCACATCAAGTTTCTTTATTACCTCCTCTGCATTACCAAAGAATATGTTTAACTTTGCTCCCCATTTATCTCTCAATTCAGCGTCTAGTTCTACTAGAGAGTTAATCATAAACGAAGAAGCAAATTCCGACTTATAGTTATTATGAAGCATTTGCCTTGGATCAACGATAAATAATGGGATTATTTCATCACAATCATAAGACGCTTCTACCAGACCCGTATTATCATACAGTCTTAAATCTCTCCTGAAAATAAATCCACATTTCACGTTTACACGAATCACTGTCTTAATTTAAATTGGTTTGTCCTAAAACATCATATATCAGACCGGTGGTCCTCTAATCACCGTTCAGTATCCCAGCGTTTGATATATTGTTTAAAATTCAGGCTAAAAGCTTAACACTAACGTCATAGAGAAATATACTTCAAAAAGATTTTTAGCTAAATCTCTAAGTTTGCTGCTAATGATAGATTGATCTAAATGAATTTCTAAAGTTTTATAGTCATAACTAATAGATTTAAAGAACAGATAAAATTTTTTCCTATTTAAAGAAGAAATAAAGATAATTTAGAACAGAAGTAGAAGCTAAATCAGTTCCATTGTTAAGGAAAAAGGGGAAACCTTTATATATGATAAGAGTTATATAGAAAGTGGTCAACTATAAATGCAAGTGCTAGATATTATCAAGGACCAAATGGTAAGGACTATTATATCAAAATTTAACGTGACTCATGAGATTTCAGTGAATACGTCTCTAGTTAAAGACTGGGGGAAGTTTATTGATTTCAGCTTACCTAAGGGTGTCAAAAATATAGTTATAATTCTACCAGAGAATTACGACAATGAGATTAGGGAACAGATAAGAAATGTAAGGGGAGACCTTTCTGTAATAGTTATTAAGTCGCCAGAGATCAAAGACAAATTATATGTTTTATATTAACGTTCAATACTATAATTAGATCAAAACTCATTTACTGTAGAATATTAACGCAAGAATTAAATATTCTTGTGAGGAGATCTTTGTTTAGATGCAAATAAATAAGTGCATCATTAAAAGAGATATTCAAGACCAAGAAATCTTCTCCATAATAAACATAGAAGATGGAAGGAGAATAGAGAAAATAAACGAAATCATTAAAAACAAAGAAAAAATAAGCGGAGACCTTCTCAGGATTACAGACTATATATCCGTAGATAAAGAAACATTAGAAAAAATAGTTAGTGCTATAAAAGATAAATACGGAATAATAGGACTTAAATTGTCAATTTCAATCGCGTTTCTAACTCTTGGCTTAGGTCTGGAGAAGAGAGAGAAATACATGAAAGAAGTAGGAGAAGAGTGGGAAAAAATTAAAGAAAGTATTGGACTCATCCCTTTCGAAAAATACTACGATTATGAATATAGGTCGTACGATATAAATATAAGTACTCTCAAAAAGCTCGGAGAAAAGAGTAGTATTATAAATTTAAATAAAAATGACTTCATTCACTTGCAAGTTTGGATCATTTCAGTTTTACTATCAGGTTTAAAGGAGAGAGGGATAAAATTCAGGCTAATTAAGGAAGGGACAGAACTAACAGGGATAAGAATTGAAAGCCGGAAAAAAGATATACAAGATATATTTAGAACTTTAGAGAGTGAATACGGGAAAATTGTCAAATTATATTCAGGCTGGTTTATCTTTAATGACTGAGAAAATCTTATAATTTTATGGTTTGTATCACTAAGCTTAAAGATAAACGTTAGCTGTTTATTCAGATTAAGGCCATAGCCTAAGTTTAGGGATTTACGTTTATTTTGTGATTTCTATTTGTCTAAGTATAGTTTTTTAGACAATAACCTTAAATATACACAACCGATAATAATACATGATAACTTGTAAAAGCGTAAGATGGCATGTTTATAATTTAATTTGTGTAGAATGATCTACGTTACTATATTATTTGTATACTGAACTGTACTAATTTAGCAGAGGAAATTACAATTCACAATGGACCCGTGAAAGACCCCAGTTTATAGTACGGTAATAAAATGCTTTAAAAATATACATTCAAAATAAGCCATATGGAATGTGAAAAAGAAGCTCTGAGTATATTAGACATTCTCTTCAATAGTAATCTCATTAGAGGTAGGGTAGTGTTTGAGGATGATATAAAACATCTAATGCAACATGAGAAATTTATCTGCAGCGAGAATGATATAATTAAAGTATTGAAAATATATCTGAGGCCGTTAGGGATAATTATAGTTAAAGGTAGTTATGATAACTACAGAAAAGTTATAAAGACCTTCGAAGATGGGGGTAGACTTGTTGAAGGAGTGTACGGTGTAGAATACGACCTAATCGATGAAAATGAGCTACTAGATCTACGAATAATATTATACAACGACTCAGTAATTATACATAAAAATGAAGAAGAAAGAAAGTACAAACTGACTAAAGTATCTGCAATTAGAGTTCTAAAGGAAATCTCTGAAAAATCTCGTACAAAGAATGAATTTATAAATTCTTTATTAAATTTCCTTGAGAATAATAATGATGATAAGACTATTGAGTGGCTTAAAGACTTTCTTGTTCATAAGGCTTCCTCATGAAATATATTTTCTTATACATATTTACCACTTTATCTATCAATTTTTCATCTATAACGACGTCTTTAACGACTGGTAATTTTATGACTATCTTAGACTTGTAAAAAAACAAATATCCAGTAAAACCATCTATCTTATTATCTACCGGGCGAAAGAGCCAAACTTTAAACCTATACACTTTTCTCCTTTCATCTTCCGCTACCTTAACTATAAAGAAATCATTTACGACAGAGTTATTATCTAAGAAGTATTCTTCTAGTAACAGTTCGACAAATCTATTATCTATTATTCTGAAATCTGATAGCATATAAAATCTGATGTTTAATAAAGTGTTAGAGTTAATCAAAACTAATTAATTAGTATTAGTACAGTGTTATAATTTTGGTGGGTATTAGTTTACTTTATATAGTAAACAAATTTACACAATTCTAATGACCAAGAAAAGGAGCACAGCTGAAATAATCTATAGTATTTTAAATGCATGCAGAGAAAGGACTAACAAGACAAAGATAATGTACGCCTCTGCATTAAATTTTGCTGAGCTAAAGAAATACCTTGATATACTAGTTAAGAGCGGTTATCTTAAAGAGGAAAATGAAGGAAAAAACTCCTATTATGTCATATCTGAGAGCGGAAACAGGCTACTCCAAATATTAGAAAAGTACGTCCACCTTTTACATGAAAAAGAAGAGCTAGAGTCACAATTAGGGGACGTATTATCCAAATTTAGAGAATAAGTTTTTAAGCTTTTATCAGAATCAAAAAGTATAAAGGAAATTTAAACGAACCTTAAACTATGTTAAAATGTACACAAAAGTGCATTTTTAAATATATGGTGTTTTTTAGTTTCTGAAAGTAAATAAGTTATTAGTGGAACAAATGACTAGTAAGGTAAAATTCCCTGATGGAAGAGAAGTAGACATTCATGAAGTAATCTCGTTCATGTACGGCCTAGGTATGGGAGAAATAGAAGTATTACATAAGCTCTTGACCAGAGGCCAGAAGTATTCCGCAGATCAATTATCTGAAGAATTGAAGGTAAGCAAGGCCTCGGTAAATAAGGCACTAAATACATTACTAAGCAAAGGTCTAATAGAAAGAGAAAAAATAATAGAAGATGGAAAGAAAGGAAGACCAGTCTATATATACTGGGCTAATAAAGAGCTAGTAACTAAAAAGATAAGTCAGGACTTTTACAAGCTTATAGTTAACACTAGAGATACATTAAAGAAGACAATCTCAGAAAACAAAAAAATTATGTTACAAGTAACTTAGATTTTATTAATGTTGCGGATAAAAGGTAGAGATTTTTACTCTATTCTCGTTTTCATATACATAAAGTTCTGTGGGACTTTCGTCTTGAGTCCTCTTATGTGAACCGTCACAGAAAGGTTTATTCTTAGACAACCCACATGCACATATGTAAAAAACTTCTCCGTTACTTGCCTTTACTTGATAAGGTACGTTCCTGTCATGTCTTACCAGTCTTGGCATAATAACCTATCTTAGAGAAAAATATTTATACAGTCCGTGAGATCTCTTCAATTGGCTTTCAAAATGAAAGCAACTGAAAAAAAGCAATTATGCCCAGTAGTAGAATCTATAAAGGTTTTCGGTAACGAAAGAAAAATGATAGTAATATACTACTTATTCGAAGGAGGAAAAGGATTCAACGAGTTAGAAAAATTAACGGGCTTAAATTCCAAGTCACTCTCCATCACTTTGAAAGAACTTGAGAAAGCTGGGCTTATAAAGAGGATTGTAGTCAGTGACAGACCTTTTAGGGTAAAGTACGAACTTACTGAAAAAGGACTTGAATTAAAGAATGTATATAAAGAACTCAGAAAGTGGGGAAGTAAATATGTGTTAAATAGGCGAGACTAGAATAACGTTATCTCCTCTAATTATTATGGTCCCTACTTTCCTAGTGCTGCCGTCATTCATTACTTCTTCAGAGTTCTCAAGTACTAAATTCATGTGCATATCATAGCTCTTCAAAGTTCCCCTTACTACTTTTTCCCCCTTCAGCTTAACTAACACCGTAGAGCCTAAAGACTCAGCTAAAACCTTGTGAGCTGTTTCCGCCAATATAACACCCTAGATAAACACCATCGATATGGTATTTAACTTTATCTTCATAAGCCTGACACTATTATATACATAGAGATAAGAGGTAGAGTAGCCATTAGCGTACAGTAGTAGAAGTATCCCGTACAATTAAAAGCCACTTTTGCATACCTTTAACTGATCCTCTAAGCCCTTAGCTGAGATATTTTCTCCACTTAAAACTACAAGGACCGTGAGGATCTACAGATTATCTGACGTTAAGTCATAAAGGGATAAAATGTTTAAGGAGTTAAAACGTTACTAGACAAAACGGACATGGAAGAATTACTATATGCAAAAGCCATCAGGCTCATAATCGAAAAGAAGACGTCACCTGAAAAAGCATTTGACCTTGCTTATAAATCGCTTAAGATAAGAGGAGATAGAAAGGCTTTGTATCAAAAATTCTTAGAAATCTTAAAAAAATACTACTACGGTACTTACATATTTCCTGATAGGGGGATAGAAGAAATAGTAAGATTAGTTAATAATGAAGAGGAAAACGTACCTTTTAAGCTACCCAGCTGGGCTGAAACTAGGTTGAAAAAAGTTTGCGGGGTGTCGTCTCTGAATGAATTATTAAACAAGGAAACCTGGATAAGAGTAAACACACTGAAAACTGATATCGGGAGTGTTATCAACACTCTGAAGGACAAAAAAGTGATGGTCGAGAAAGACTCTTTCGACTTCTTGTACCGAGTCATCGAAACTAAGATAAGGATATCTGACCTTGAAGAGTTCAAAGAAGGTAAGATAGTAATACAAGATAAGGCCAGCATATACCCAGTGATATTCTTAGACCCTAAACCAGGTGAGAAAATACTTGAAATAGGAAGCGCACCAGGTATGAAAACATCCTTAATTCAACAATTGACTGACAACAGAGCATATGTGGTCGCAGTAGATATCTCGGAGAGGAGAATTAAACTCCAACAACAATTAATGGCAAAATTATCGGTAGAAAACGTAGAATTAATAAACGGAGATGGTTCCCATATACCGATCAGAGAGGCAGATAAGGTACTCATTGACGCACCGTGCAGTAATAGCGGGACTATAGCGTCTGATCCGTCAATCTTTTTAAGATTAAATAAAAGTGAAATGCTAAGGCTGTCTCGACTCCAGAACAAAATACTTAAGGAAGCTATGAGACTAAAAAAGACCACTGTCTTCTCTACTTGTTCATTATTCCCGGAAGAAGGTGAGAGGCTAGCTGAGAAATACGAAAAATACTTAGTCCCAATAAGGCTCAATAAAACCAACTTTGGCTATAAGAGGAGTAGAGTGTGGATGAGAGTAGTAAGGTTTTATCCCAACATCCACCATACGGAAGGATTTTTTATATCGAAATTTAACTTTAGCTTATGAAACAGTGCCCTAGATGCGGGTACTTTAATCAGGATATCGCTAACTATTGCGCTAGGTGCGGTTTCTACCTAAACCAATATACCCCGACCTTTAGCTATTACAGCACTTATCCTCCTTACTATACCCCGCCACAACCACCATATTATCCCCCACAGCTAAGCCAAAAGAAAGTAGAAAGACCTGCTTTCCCGCTCTATGCCCTTATCCTCGGGATAACTGCCGTATTAACCGCAGTAATCCTAGCTACTATCCGCTAATCTCTGAAAATATTTATAGAAAACAATTAAGAAATAAAATGCCGGAATTGCTGGGATCCAATATAAGTAAGGGAGTAGACCATAAGATTTATCTACAATTTCACCAGCTTCAAAACTGGCTGCAATTAAAAGTTCTACCGCAACCATCAGGTACATGTAAAACAACCTTATAGTCGCCTTTCTTAACCCGTTACTGCTAGCGTCAAAAATAAAATAAATACCGCTGGCAGAAGCTACTGCATAAGCAGGTAACTCTAACCATGAATGAGGCAAAGTAAAAAGGTAAAGAGATATTGTTAACCCCGGGGTACCTACTATAGACCCGTTTATGGCTACTACCAGACCCGTTTCAATTATACTGAATACTAACATCGCGAGACCAAATAAAGGGATAAAATCCAGTGTAGCTACGGATAGGTTATGTAAGAAAATACTGAAAAGGACTATAAAATATGGTTCGTAGACGAGATTATTATAAACTACGGTAAGCCCACCATATTGAGACGCCAGAGACGGGTTGTAGAACGAAGAAAACAATAGAAATAGCCCTATCTCACCAAGAAAAATTATAATAAATAACGTTAATGGACGCAACAACTTCATAGTAATCAGTAACGTCTTTAACGTAAAAAACCTTTCTGAAATTTAAATAAATGGGATTGCTTTATGTAACGTCAGTCCTTTAAAGTACAGTTAAAAAAGGTGGCTAAACCATTTAACTATTAGGGTATATCTTCTTTATTTTGATAAGTACATAGGCAGTGTCCGCGTCTAAGCTATTTATATACTACGTGATACTTAAATGAGGATATTAATAACACGGATCTTTCTTAAACTCCTTGGGGTAAGCCTAAAGTTACCAAGACGAGTTAAAATACATGCGTAGGAACTGTAGTAAGAATTTTCTTATTACCATCAAATTCGTATACTTCATCATTAAATCAGCTTGTAGAGTGAACTTGCGAATAAACTTTTTAGGTAGAGAAATTATAAAAGAGTATGGGAATTTTCAAAAAAGAAAAAGTCTATACAACGCAAAAAGACGTAGGGCAGATTATAAACCAGTTTGTTACATACTTAGAACAAAAGGGGTTCAAAACTCAGTATAAAGAGGAGAACGGAAAAGCAATAGTCCAAGCCCAGAAGGGAGGAATATTACGCGATTTAATTGCAGCAGATAGGGCTTTGACATTTACATTCGAAAAGTTAGGAGAACAGTTAAAAGTCACTGCTGGGATAGGTAAATGGATACAAAATATAGGGGTCACTGCTGTAGAAACAATCCTCCTATCACCTTTATTCTTAGCTATAGACGTGCCCGAAATGTTGTGGACAGAACACGTAGAGTCAGACCTAATGAAAGGACTGGACAATATAATAAACTCCTAGACCAGTTCCTTCTCCATATAAGGGTAAGCGTTTTTGTACCCCTTCTTCCTATAATATTCCCTAGCCCCTATACCGGAAAGTACGAGGATCCTTTTAGCGTCGAGTTCATCAACAGATATCTTCTCAGCTTCAGCCAACAACTTAGAACCGTATCCCTTATGTTGAAAACTGAGGTCATCCCACAGCCCTACAGGTGTCTCAAGGCCGTAAATGTGGAGCTCTCTCACAATACTTATCTTTTCTACATCAGAAGGCTTTCTTAGCCTCAAGTAGCCTACTACAGTACCGTCATCGAACTCGAAAGAAAGGAAAACTTCCAAACCTTTACTGGCTTCATAGACATACTTTCTTAACTTCGGTTCTCCTCTGGGTATCTCCCCAGTATGTAACCACCTTACCCCGACTTCTCTAAACCTTATCTCATTTATTTTCACGCCTTTTTCTAAAGCCCTTTTCTCTACGAGTTCCCTCAAATTCCCCTTTTTGTTCCCGTCTAGTATTATAGGGGCAGGGATGTCCCTCTGGACCCTCATTACCCTAACCCAAGGAGGGATGAAACGATACATTTCAGATATAAGCTCGACCAATGTCTCAGTATCGTAGGGTTTATATAACCCCCTCTTCCATACCTCAGCTAGAGGTGCAGTTTCTACCACCAGTGTAGGGTAAATTTTCAACATGTCCGGCATGAAATCGGGGTCTGAAAAAAGCCTCTTAAAGCCCTCAAGGTCTTTGTCAGGGTCAGAACCCGGTAGGCCCAGCATTACGTGATAGACGACCTTAAAGCCCCTATCTTTTAAAATCCTAGTCGACTCAATCGAGTCCTTAACAGTATGCCCCCTATTACTTCTCATAAGTAGTTCGTCATATACTGTCTGTACTCCTAGTTCTACCTTAGTGGCCCCGAGCCTTAGCATCTGCTTAGCCTCTCTCTCCTTACCCCAGTCAGGCTTAGTCTCAACTGTCATCCCGACACACCTGATATTGGCTGACTCATTCCTTAGCTGGGCTTCCTCTAAATAAACAAAACCGGGCTTTGATGAGTCGGGATACCTATTCATACCTTCTAATGCTTGTGTCACAAACCATTCTTGATAATCTAGGGGAGTAGCTAAGAAAGTCCCTCCCATTATAATCAGCTCGACCTTACTCGGGATATGCCCGTTAGCCTCATACTGCCTCAGTCTAGATTGTACTTGATAAAAAGGGTCGTAGCTATTCTCAATAGCCCTCATTAGAGTAGGCTCCTTTCCGTAGTAGCTTTGGGGAGTGTTATAATCCACACCTCCCGGGCAGAAAATACATTTACCGTGCGGGCACCTAGAGGGAGCAGTCATTACTGAGACGACCGTAACACCAGATAGCATCCTTATAGGTTTCCTCACTAGCATTGTTGTATCTGATCTCGCGTGGATATTTAAAACAAGTTATAACCTTAAAGGCCTCATCTTAGGGGCCTGACGTGATTTGTCGAAAAGTAAATAATCAAAATTTTTAACTGTAAGTATATACTAAATCTTGTATGAAACTCACCTGGAAGTCAGTCCTTATCTCAGGAATGGGCGTATTTTCAGATGGTTACAACTTGTACTCGCTATCACTAATGATATACACTATATCTGCGTTTATCCCCATGACTAAGATAACAGAAGGGTTGCTGGTCGCAGGCTCCTATCTAGGTGCCGCAGTTTCAGCACTACTTTTCGGGCTCATCTCGGATATTGAAGGGAGGAAGAAAATGTACGGGATAGACGTTACTCTAATGGCTATAGGAGCAGCTTTACAAGCTTTATCGCAAAACTATAGTGAACTCTTCCTTTCAAGGTTACTATTAGGCATGGGTGTAGGTGCAGACTACGTGTTATCCCCTATAATAGTAGCAGAAAACGCTGAAAAACAAAAGAGGGGAAGAGCAATGGTAATAACATTCGCGGTAATGTGGGGCCTAGGCGCTGTACTAGCAGCCTTCGTAGACCAGTTAACATTACAATTACCTCAATCACTAGCATGGAGGATAGTATTAGGTCTCGGTGCTGTCCCCGCATTGTCTGTAATATTCGCGAGGAGAAAACTGACTGAGACCTTACTTTTCCTGTCAAAAGTTAGACCTGATGAAAAAGAAATCAGGGATCTAGAAAAAGAAGGGGTTAACGTCAAAATAGATATAGATAAGGGCAGCTTTAGAGAGAGGTTTATGTCCTCTCTATTCCTAGTGATCATCTCAGCAGTATTGTGGTTACTCTATGATATCTACTCGTCTACATTCGCCATATACGGACCTATAACAATTGCCTATAACTTAGGTATAACACCGATAATGTTTACATACATTGCACAGTTCTTTGCGGGGATCCCAGGCCAGTTACTCTGTATTTTCTTAATAGATAAAATAGGGAGAAAACCATTAATAGTGATAGGATATACCGGTGTATCAATATGGCTAATCCTTTATTCACTACTACTCTTAGACCCGTCATTATTCGGCCTATATGAGACCGGTAAACTAACGGGTGAAGGTGCAGTTTTAGGACTAACATTCTACATGTTAAATTACTTGTTTTCTGCCATGGGACCTGCGTCAATAATAGGCTCCGGAATGGTCACCCCTGAACTAGTCCACACTAAAATAAGGGGGACTTCACAAGCTATCAGCGTAGCAGTAGATAGGACAGCATCAGCTACCGTGATCTCACTATTCCCTTCGCTAGTATCCATTATAGGGTTAGGAGGAATGGTAGGGATTTACGGTATAGTAGCGCTATTATCGGCACTAATAACACTATTCCTAGTCCCAGAGACTAAAGGACAAGAATTAGATAGAGTTAAGAGAGTGGTGACTAAAATTTAAAGCTGAAATGCAGATAAAGCATGTGGTATTTTTATAAGAATTACAAAAGGATAAAAAGGCCCCATGTTTATCTGTGTTTGGCACGAGTGAGTTTAAGCCATATGATTACACCCCCAATAAGGTAGATAGTGTGTCGCCTCCGCACTTATTATGGGGAGGACTATAAGTGTGTGTAGGAAGGGCAGTGAGGAGAAGGCTGAAATACTCGAAGGCTTTTTCCCCTACGCGGCATTTACAGTCCTTTCCAAGAGAACAAGCTGGTTCAGAAACGTGTAGTTCAGTATTATCCTTAACGCTTATGTACATACTTATACCCATTCTATGTTAGATGCCTAAGGAATTGGAGCTTAAGCTGAGGAATTGACAATCTCTTACGCCTAGTTAGTAAAAAGATGACAAACGTAACGATTTTACCTAAACTACAACTCGCGTCATAAAGGCTTTAAGAAATTTATTCTACCCTCTTCACCGTTTGAAAACGCACTACACAGTTTATCACACTTTCAACCCCCGCTCCGCCGTCTCGTGCACAAGACCGAGTACCTCCCGCACAATATTAACCAATGGCTCATATCCCCTCTCCATCTAGCCATTTATAACCCCATGCTTAAACAACATAAACCTCGCCCAGCTCCTAAAGAGGCCCTCGTCTTGTATACCCATATAGACCTTAGCCTGGGCTATAACGTCATCATACGAATAACCCAAAGGAGACTGTACCTTACGCAGTACCACAAAGCCCGGCCATATTATTACTACATTACTCACATTAACCTCACCGAACACCTTATTTATACTTCGAATAAACCAGCGGAGGAAAACCCCACACTCAAAATCCGACCCACGCCAAACCCGTATATCAGGTATAAGACCGGAGGAAAACCCCGTGATAACCATTTTAGTGATAAATGCGGGGTCAATGCTCACCCTTGCGGAACGTAGCCACTGATTTAACCCAGTCTTTCTTGACGCGGGCCATCTAAGTAAGGTCATTTTACGTCTTCGAGACTTCTATTAAACTACAATAAACTAATGAGTCCAACTATACGCTAAATTTTTATATGTAGAGCAACCAGTTATTTTGGGTAACCCTAAAATGCCTATAGACCCTAACTATAGAACTAACAGAAAAGTGGTAAGTGAACAAAACGGTATAAAGATTTATGAACCGTATAACCCACCTAAACAGCTGGGTATCTGGGGTACAATAGTAGGAGTAGATTTTGACTTGTGTATAGCAGACGGTTCGTGTATAAATGCCTGCCCCGTAAACGTATTCCAATGGCTAGACACGCCAGGTCATCCGGCATCGGAGAAAAAAGCTTTCCCAATAAACGAACAAGCTTGTATCTTTTGCATGGCATGTGTAAACGTATGCCCAGTAGCTGCTATAGACGTAAAACCACCATAAACACCTTTTCTTTCCCTTTTTACGTATTAGAGCGACCTGAGATACCCGACTTCGAGGATAAAGTTATGAATAATTTCAGATAAAGTGCGAGGTAAGACAGCTAGGGATTATAAATAGTCCTTAAATATGAAGCACCTTACTTGACCTTAGAAAGGTCTAAAAGATTTTTTATCACATTTTAGGGGAAACGACCGCCAAGGGAATAACTTATTTTCCTCATGTAGGTAAGTTTGTTAGCACTGTGTTTGAAACGTGACCTAAAGGTTCATTACAGAACACTATTAATAGGGAGTTACTCTATCACTATTTCCTCTAATACATGCTTCCTCATAAAGTCAGAAAAGGGAAAACAGAGCCCGTTCTTTATCACTCTTACCAACTTCTCTTCGTCCTTGACCCTGACACCCCCTATTACATCAATCCCGTAATCGAAGAGGACATCAGTCATAGGTGTAGAGGGGCCTACTAAATAGACCTTAGCTGACCTGCTTAACTGCAACAGCCTCTCTATGCTCTTATTTATTATCGTAGTTGCCGTAAAGATGACAATATCACTCTTTGGTATGACCTCCTCAGCCGCAAAGGTGTATAAAACGTTTTTACGCGAGTCGACTAGGTTAGGGTTTAGTTCCAAGACGTAAAACCGCTTGGCTTTCTCCCTGAACTTTTCGACATAAGGAAAAAAGTAACCTACCATAGTTACGACTTTTCCTTCGCTCTCCTGAAGGGCTAGGTCAAGTGCGTTAGCTATCTTATAGCTCTTGGGAATTGGCAATGCAGAGTTTATACCAGCCAGTCCAACTGAGGCTTCAAGAAAGTTCCAACTCCTTAGGAGCTGAGCTAACTCTTTAGTATTCATCTCATGCAAGCTGTTGACATCTCTTGGTTCTTCATTAAACCTATAAGTCATAGCCATCCCTGCATGAACTGACAAGACTACAGTCCAGCCTAAGCCTACAACCAAGTCCCTGACCTTTTCCTCAGGGATAATGGAAATCAGTTTTTCTATTAACTCCATAATTAGTACTGTAATATCTATCATTAAAAATATTTCTAGTCAGTAATTTTTAGTTACGACGTCCCTTCTTTTCACCCCTACTCCCACCTTTAGGGACCTTTTCGTTCTGTTTTCAGATATAGCTCGAGGAAAGGTACAATAGCGCCCTAACAATTATATTAGGGTATAGATAAAGGGTTACGTAAAGTTAGTGATACCTTCATAGCCATGTCCCAAGTCAAGGGTCGTCCTATAGCTGACCTTTAAGGTGTCAAAGTACGTAACATCGTCATCGGGCTTGTTACCGGGGCTAGATAATTAAAGTCCTTATGACAATAAATACCAAAGCGGTTTTGACTTTTGCTGGTGCAGTTTCACGACTTAACTTATACGCCTCATGATAGAGATATTCAGGCAGTGTCCCTTCGTGAGTACACGCCAAAAAGACCATAATAACGTTGCCCTTTATAAGCTGATTAAGTATAATATACCGGCAAGTGCTTTAGAAAACGCAGAGACCAATAAAGGCACACTCTTTGTTGTTATTTTTTATGCCTAGATGAAAGAGATAACTAATAGTTATTGTAATTATACTCGGTCAGTTAATAAAGGGCAACAGTGCCGCTAATGTAAAGGTAAAAATTTGTTAAGCAGGAGAATGAGGACTTGCGCTTTAGTCCCTGACTAAGTATAAATTCACCCCTCTGCTAGTAAAGTGACCCTTCTTCACACGGAAAGACTATAAGCGGTTTATAATTCTATTTATTTCCTACACTAACCTCCTTGAGATACTCAGACAAGCTAATGCTGTGTCCTTATTGAGGCTCTCATGTCCGTAATCAGCGTCCTTTCTCCTCTCGTATAAGTAGAGTGAGTGCTTAGCCAAGTCGTCCTTACCTAAATTCTTTAGGATATTGATGAGTTTATCGCCCCTTCTGGGGATATTAGACCCGAGTTTATTTGCCAAAACCTCTATTTGCATCCTGACCGCAAAATAACACGCTGAAACAGCCTTGTTATAACAGCCGACCTCTATATCTTTCTCAGCTTCATGTAGAAGGATATTAATTTTATCCATTTTCCACTATGCGGAAGTTTATGGAACACTCGTATTTAGAGTTGACTTGTAAAGCTATCTCAGCCACACTCATTATTAAAGAATCACTCTTCTCCCTCACAACAACCAAAACATTACTGTCATAAGCGTCGCTCTTCGTTACGTCGACTACTCCGCCTATCTTCAGTACTTTTTCCCTGAACTCATTAAAGGACTGCTCACAGTCATGAGGTTTACTTGAATACATAAACGCTTCTATAGTTTGGGTGTCCTCGACCGTGGATATGCGGAAGTTTATGGAACACTCGTATTTAGAGTTGACTTGTAAAGCTATCTCAGCCACACTCATTATTAAAGAATCACTCTTCTCCCTCACAACAACCAAAACATTACTGTCATAAACAACGTCATTTTCGTCCAGACCAACAATCATAACTAGGTTATCACCGAGTTTTTCCCTAAGCAACCTCGTGAACTCAAATAGGGCTGAGTCCCATTCTCTCGTAAAATTTAACGTATACACATTACTACGTAATTTTCCCCGTGATATAAACTTTCTCAAGGGCACTGTATGCTTGGACTTTGACGGAACCTTTTCGAATTGTGGTCATCTCTCATGAATTGGTTGACTCAGTATAGTAATAATACAGTATACAACGACCGTTCTGTATAAACTAAATTATTAACCCTTTATTTTACGTCTTTTCACGTACTATGTATCAATAAGCTTAGTGTAAATTTTTCTAATCTATTATAGATAAGTAAAAGAAACCTTGAGGGAGCCGTAAAAGACCTGGGGAAAGCCCACACTATTGAGCTAATTCCCGAAAATCACAAAAAGGGAGTACTCTGACTAAACTAATACCATCCCTCTCTCTACGGTGCATTTTACGTAATCCCTGAGGATATCGTTTATAATACCTTGTACCTCTTTATCAGTAGGTCTAACCTCTTGGACCCTACCAGTGTCCTCAAAGCAGAGGTACCCCATTACCTGTGTATAACATAAAATCCTCCTCCCCGGTTCTTCAGAGTAAAACCTTACCAACTTTAACCCACCCTTTTCTACATACCCACGTACAGTGGTGACCTTAGTTATCTGCTGAAAATGTTTCCTTATCACGTCTCTGGGCTTTTCGTCTAACGAGATTGAAGCGGAAAGTAGCTTAAACGGGGCGACCCAAGGGGGTAACTGGACGTTCATGGTGGAGCCCAAAAGCGGTTTCTGTAGGGCTGTGGAGAGGATATGCACCCCGTTCAGTACCTTCTCTGTTATTTTCACTTCGTGGCTTTCTACCGAAAAGTCGTAGACTATACCCTCACTACTGACGGAAACTGAAGGCTTTTTGTCTTCCCTTATTATCTTACCAACTGCAGAATAGACAAAGGACTTTACATCCGCTAAGTTTATCTCCTTTGAGGGTAAATGGACGTTCCTCCCTGAAATTTTATAGTGTGGCGTTTCAAGTGAGAGCTTACCTATCATACCTCCGTAAATTTTCATATAAACTTCACTATTCGGTATGTTTTCTTTCACCTCTATTACGTCTCCGTCATAAACTATTTCAGAGTTAAGGATCTTAAAAACTATCATACTATTTTCTACGAGGAAGGGGTTTAAATTATTTTACAGAGTGAGTGTGTTGAGTAATAGACCTTTTGAACTTCAAGTATACTGGCGCTATGCTAGGTAATTAAAATACATTATTTCCTTACCTTTAAGTGATGCTTTCTTAATAAAATACTTTATTTTTGTACTATATTTTTCTCCATTTTTCTCCTTTTTTATAGTAGCAGTGGCTCTTTCCTTAATGGCTTATGATGACATTTGTTGGTAAGTGTGTTTCGCAGTGGGGACAAGTTTAAGGAGAGACGGGTCTGAAACATGGTGTTTTTCCTGTCCCTTTACCATACGATACCAGTTTTTTAGAAGGTATAGCTTTATATGTATAAAATTTTACCTAACATTAATTTAATACTGTAAACGGGCATTAGACCTTATGGAAAAAGCTACATTAGGCGGCGGGTGTTTTTGGTGTACCGAAGCGGTCTTCTCTAGGGTCAAGGGAGTAATAGACGTTAGGCCGGGATATTCAGGCGGTTGGGTGCCTAACCCCACATATGAAGACGTGTGTACCGGCTTAACGGGACACGCAGAAGTAGTCCAGATAACCTTTGACCCCACCGTCATAAGCTACAAGGAACTACTAGAAATATTTTTTGAGATCCATGACCCTACGACCCCAAATAGGCAGGGAAACGATATAGGCCCCCAATACCGTTCTATAATACTCTACCATAACGAGGAACAACGCAGGATAGCAGAAGAAGTTATTAAGGAAGTAGAAAAGAGACTTGGCAAAAAAGTCGTAACAGAAGTGAAGCCTTTTGAAGCCTTCTACGAGGCTGAAGAGTACCACCACAAGTATTTTGAGAGGCACCCTAACCAACCCTACTGTAGGATTGTCATAAGCCCGAAAGTGAAGAAGTTCATGTCCCACTTTCCCGACAAAGTGTCATTAACAGCAAGACCTTAACTTATAGAGTTACGGAAAGTAAACCTCAGTGCCCTCCGGTCATAAACTCTAATTACTCCCTCCCTTTCTATATTAAAAATCACACCTTTACAAGTATTATATGCAGTTTACATAAGTATTAATTTGCTAAAAAATATATCTAATTTTGGCAAAATTATTACGTGTATTATATAGGGTTATATTATATATATAGATAAGACTTAAAACTATAATTAATATATTACTGATATGGAAAAAACCCTAGTTATAGGAGCTATCGTGATCGTATTATTTTTAATAGCTATGGTAATGATAGGCGTGTCCAACTATACGAGCCATATGACCAGTAACACGGGGCCCAATATGATATCTGTGAAAATGAACAAGTATTCACTAGAATACGTAAACGGATATTATGTCTTAATCGCAAACATCACGGCTAACTTTAACGTAGGTAAACACCTCAACTTATACGGGGTGATATTGAACAAAACTTACTACTACGCTTTCTACGAGAACTACCCCGTAGTGTGGCTCGATAACGGTACACATGTATACGACATTTATTTGTCAACTACTAATTCCACACCTGCACCGTACAGTTTCAAAATAAAACCAGGCTTCTATACGGGCAAGGTAATAATGCAGGACGATAACCTGAGTATAGAGGTAAACTTCGTCCCCAAGTCCCTTAAGCCGAGTATAACCATACGATCTGCGACCATTAACGAGACGAACGGTTATTACGTACTGACCATAAACGAGACGTCATTTGTCCCAGTAGGGCATATAAACTTCTACGGTGTCTCGTTAAACGGTACATTCTACTACGCGTATGAACCCGCAGGGAACAACACGTTTTACACAGTAGTCTGGATCGACAGAAACGGTACTTACAATATATACCTTTACCCTACTAACTCTACTAACAATACCGTAACTCTAAAACCTTACGCGTTTACAATAAAGCCAGGTGAATATACGGCACTATTTTACACGTCAGCGGGTAACATAACCGGTGAAGTACTAGTAGGGCCGAGCTCTTCTACCTACACTGATGAGTGAGTACAATTTAGGTATTCAGCTCAAAAGTCGGACACTTTTTTAAAAACTTCCCTTCCCCCCGTCTCCTCTTTTTCTACCACCTTATAATAAAGTCATTTTTACCTTTTCCCATAACGGGACTATGACGTAGTATAGACCTAGAAATTTCTCTTATCAGCTAGGTAGGCTATTTCCCAAGGGCTACACTGAACGAGGGTGAAATTTTTGTAGACGTGTAGTTACTAAAATATTCGATTATAATTATTTTGGGCCACTCATGCCCCCATTGCAAATTGAAATATCCTCTATTGAATTAGTATAATTCTATGTGTAAATAACCAGCTACTTGTTAAACGTCCTGTCTAATTTAAGTTATAATCCCCCTCGTTACCCGTCCTATCAACTTTTTAGTATTAATTTTACCCAATGTATAATTAACAGTTAAAGTATCATCTCAATAAGACAAATGTAAATTGCAATGGATCCGTAAACGACCCATATACTGCGGCAAATTTATGCTTTTTGCATAATTTTATTTTTAATTTCTATATTCAATATATAAGAAAAATAAGATAGATGCTATCATAGTACAGTCACTAAGTTATAAGGTCTCTTCACAGTACTTAAGGCATATTAACTCCTTGTCTCACACCATCGCTCTGGGATAAGATTCCTTTCATCCACAATTTATAGCTTAATAACGACACTATGAAATACTACTCAAGTTTTAAAATATGTTTGAAGATATATATTTATAGTTAAGTGTAAATCCTCTAACTGATGTTCGAGAAAGGTGTTTTTATAGGTGGATACATCATTCCTAAGGATAGAGAGTTTTATGAAGTGAGGAACCCTGCTGATTTCAAGCAAGTTATATCAAAGTTCCCCAGATTAAATGAGGAGTGATGCTGTAGACGCCGTGAAAGTAGCTAAGGAAACCTTTGAGAAGTGAAAGGAAACTACAACATATGAAAGGGCTAAGATCTTGTTCAAGACAGCAGAGATATTGGAGAGTAGGATGGACGAAATTGCAAGAACCTTAACTTTAGAAGAGGGTAAAACCATTCCAGAGAGTAGATATGAAGTGGAAAGAATTGCAATATTACTCAGGTTTTACGGTGGATTGATCCTAAACTCTTTAGGTAAAACTATACCTTCAAGCCTTAAAAATAGTTTCACACTAATAATGAGGGAGCCTTTAGGAGTTGTCGGTGTAATAACGCCGTGGAATTTCCCCTTCTTAATTCCAGGTTGGAAGATAATACCTGCAATAGCATCTGGAAATACAGTGGTATTTAAGCCGGCTACTAACACTCTGAACACCGCTTATGAGCTTGTTAAAGCATTTTATGATGCCGGACTGCAACAGGGCGTAATTAATATGGTTACTGGGAGCGGTAGTGAAGTTGGTGATGAGATAGTTACTAATAAAGATGTGGTAGCCATTTCCTTTACAGGCTCTTTAGATGTAGGCAAGCAAATAAACGGTAGACTCGGAAATAGATTCGTAAGAGTTCAGCTGGAACTTGGGGGTAAAAACGCCACTCTATTGACGAATAATGGCGATATAAGGCTAGCAATTGAACACGTAACCAGGTCGGTTATAAGGAATGCTGGGCAAGTTTGTTTAGCTACTTCTAGATTTTTAGTCCCTAAGGAACTCCACAAAAAGATTATAAGCTAACTAATTGAGAAGTTTAAGAAGGTCGTAATAGGCAATGAGTTAAAACAAGGTGTGGACATGGGTCCTGTATCAAGTAGGGATCAATTTGAGAAGGTTATGAGTTATATTGAAATTAGAAAGAAAGAAGGCGGAGAGTTAGTTTATGGAGGTGAACCAATAAGAGGAAGTGAAGAATACGATTACGGTTACTTTATAAACCCTACAATATTTGATAACGTGACAAAGGATATGAGGATTGCTAAAGAGGAGATATTCGGTCCCGTTCTTGCCGTGATAGAATATGAGAACCTCAACGAGGCTGTAGATATTGTAAACTCTACAGAGTAATGGTCTTGTCACGGAAATCGTCAGTAATAATATTAGTGAGATAATGAAACATGGTGTTATAACACCTAAAACTCCTAAAGGTTCTCTTATCACACTTTCATCTACGTCATTTGAAACTTGATCTAGATGTTCTCCTTTTGCTAATGTATAAGCGACTGCTATCGCAGCTTCTACATTTTCTATGGTCCTTCTCATATCGCCTCTCGCTTCTTGAATCGTCTTTCCATGATTTTGCGTTATTATTCTCGCTATAGCTTCTTTATGTTCTTCTAGTTTGCTTTTCAATGCAAATAGATACTGTATTCTCGTAGTTATCGGCACTTCTCTCCACTTCTTAAAGGTCTCTTGAGCCGTCTCTACTGCTTCTCTAGCTTACTCTTTAGACGAGAATGGAACTTCACCTATAGCCTCATCCTTTGCAGGGTTGTATAACTTACCCCATATTTGAGTCTTGGACTCCCTGAATTCTCCACCTATGTACAACTTTAATCTACCGTAATTTTTCTGAACTTCTTCAAGGTAAGACATTTTCAATATATAACGTATAATTTACAGTTTTAATCCTATCTACAACGTGTTTGATTTTAGCTTGAATGATTTAAATATGCTTAGAAAACCTCTTACAACTACCAGGTTTATATAAATAGGAAGACAAAATAAATATGCTTACGCGAGACTTATAGAAAAATCAAATGTTATTAAGAAAAACATATTCCATATATTAATAATTTTTTATACTATAGGACGAGAAGTATTAATTCAATGGAAATATTTTATGAGGTAGGAAGTAAGCATCATGGTTCCCGTTATTTGTATTATAAATTTATTAAGTAAGGAAATTCCTACTTATAGTAGGTGCTAAAATAAGGTTTTGTATAAGTTATAACTATTGTAATAAAATTGAGGAATATCTCAGTGATAACACTACGTCCACCCTAAAAGTGATGTCTAGGTCTTAAATTGTATTAGTTTTTAAGATATATCGCTACACATTATATGCCTATATATTTTCATATAGTGTATACATAGGAAAAATTAAAATGCCTAAACTGTAATTAGGTAAATAAAATGCTTACTAGAAGAAAATTCATTATAAATTCGATTGCGATCTTGGCAGGCTCAGTTCTCCTTTATAAGGGGATCAAGGTTTTTGGGGACGTAGACCTAACTGTAGGAGACGCACTCAACAACTTAAGTAATTTATATCAACAAGTCCTAAACTATTCATCTATTAGTGAGTACTCCTCTCAAGACATCCTTAATGCGATAGCTTACTCGTACTCGTACTTAAGCCAGTTCCCTCAAACGTCGAGCGTCTATTCTGTATTACCATCTTTATTTAACCCGCCTTCCGGTTTATCTGTAGGTCCTGAAGAAATATATAGACTAGCGACAATAAGTAACGTAAACGAATTATCTATCTTCCTTGATCAATATACGTCAAGTATAAATGATTTTACGGAGAAAATCCAGGCTTTCGGTTATACACAACCTTCTCCACATAAGGTCCTCTTTACACAATACCTTAGCAACAATTTAAGGGTAAGGGTGATGATGAACTTCTACCCTTATGACATCTCATTAACCCCAGTCCCAGAGTATGAACCAATAGGGCTATTGGAGTATTACCAGAACGGAAGCTGGTCCCAAATAGGGCTAATCTGTAGGTCTCATTGGTACCCCTATATCATATATCTGCAAGACCTAATGGATCAGCAACTTAAGGTAAACGTAACAAGCGACCTCCCACCTGTCTATTACAGTGGGAACGTCTTTATACCTAGAATTAACCCCTTTACATTCTTTTCAGCATTAGATTTTATCTATGGACAATTTGAGGACGAGCAGAACCAAATTATCTCCTCTCTCAAAAGTTATGGCTATTATTACGTATATCCTTGGGAGGCTTTAGCATGGATAGTAATAAACCAAGCCGATATCCCTGTCCAATGGAATTTCTCGCCTTATAATAGGCTAAGTTTATTACCAGATGTATTTACTCAGGGGAACGACCCTAATGCAACACCTTACCTACCACCAAGCTCGTATTTATGAACTTGTTTAATGTATTCTTGCTTGATTATAGAATATCCAATGGACTCCTCTTATATTGGA
This sequence comes from Stygiolobus caldivivus, assembly GCF_019704315.1. NCBI lineage: Archaea > Thermoproteati > Thermoproteota > Thermoprotei > Sulfolobales > Sulfolobaceae > Stygiolobus > Stygiolobus caldivivus. The sequence goes on from NZ_AP024597.1 coordinate 2,371,694, forward strand.
TTATTTTTATATATATATACAGAGTTTATATTAATTTAATGGGGATTTCTAATTCACAAAGGTCGCGTGAATATCCCTAACCTTTGTAATAACTCGAATAGTTTAATATGAAACCATCTAACGGCGTCTCTATTCCCGTTGTGTAGTTCGAGAAACTAACATATAGTTGACCGCTACCCCCATACGGTACGGTAATTGTCACCTGGGTGTTTATAAAGTAATTTTCTACTACAGTATAGCTACCTAGGAGAACATAATTTACGATATCTAATACTACGGTTATCCCTAGATCTGCAAGAACTCCTATCTCTGGGACTAACGCTGTAAGTAGGAGGTCTATCCCATCAAATGCAATAGCGCCTACTTGGTCATTAGTTATATAAGTAGTTAAATAATTTGCCGAGAAATAGATCGCCTGCTCGGACTCCGAAACATTCCCTGATACATGTATACTACCACCATTCCAGTTGGCATAACCGTACTTTACAAAGTTGAGTGACATATTCATGTAAGGTACTAGGTTATAGTAATACGTTACGGTACCATTACCTATAGGTAACAGCACGTATTCCTTACCGTTTGACGAGTTAAGATTATTATAGATTACGCACGTAAAACCATTACTGGTTTCAACGGCGTTTCCGATTTGGTTTTTAACAGAAAGAATTTCGAAGACCGTATCATACTTTGGGGGCCCTCTTGGTGGTGTAAAAAGTTCGTATGTAATTACTGCAATCGTGGCGTTATAATATGTATAGAGAGTAGGGTTATCTAGTTTAGAAAGTGTAGACATATTTCTAACTATTTCAGTATTCCAGTTTACATTCGTTGAATAAGAAGGGCCTAAGTAATAGGGGAGTAATGTAGATATCGCATACCAACTAACCGTGCCTTCGAGTTCAGACGAAAGAATTATATGATTGTATTCGCTATAGCTATTCACATCATTACTCACAGTTACCCAACTTAACGGTACTGAAAAATTGTAGAAATATGTAGCATTAATAGCCACAAGACCTGTAAGAGGTGGAACACCACATGTGTAAAGCGATTTTTCTGTAGAATCCACTATATAATTATAACTTTTGTTATCGTGGCAGTAAGGACAATAAATATAACTTGTTTTAATCTTTAGGTTATCCCTTACTTTCTTTAATTGTTGCTCTATTTTCGTCAGATTCGCCACCTTTATAACTTTAGGTGTCATATTGATCTTGACTTCAATCTTAATAGGTTCGTTATTTAAAACCCATGAAGGGTTATATGGTATCTCCATAGCTGTTACAGAATCGTTTAACGACACAAAAACTAGTAAAGAAGTGTTAGTGTTACTCCAGCCTCTCCATGCTTCAACATATTTTGATATAGCGGAAAAAGGTATCTGTATTAAGGAACCTATATATTTCTTATAGAAAATCACATTATTAGGTTGATTAATAAGGACGAAGATCCTAGCACTTACTGGGCTCCCGTTAAGATAAGTCCTGATCACAAATGATGGTACTTGTGTCTGAACCCAGAAATACCTGATCGTGCCGTTAGAAGTACTTACTATACCCATAAAAACTGGTGTAAATAAATAGTGTAAATATAGGCCTAGACTAACTACAATGACCATGAGGATTATTAACGCTGTGTTATTCTTTTTTATCACATTCTCACAATAATTAATGTATATTCACAAATATTATTTATTTTCCCCTTTGGATGTTTCTACCTATTAACACCTAATTAGCATAATTAATTAGAATTATTTATTTAGAATATTTTCCAATAATATTTATCTAATATTATGTTTAATATTAAAATTTTTATTGTACTAATATTAATAATGTTGGTCAAGATTTTATGAATAAGTTTTAGGGTCTGAACTGAGTTATTTTTCATTGTTAATATAAATATTTTTCCTCGTTCATACCACATTTCTATGACGAAAACGAGCCCCATTTTAATGTGGACAAAAAGAGTAAAAACTACAGAGATGAGATCTTTGTGCCTTTAGGCCCGAAGGAGCTCCATGGCACATCTACAAGGTGATTAAGGCTAAGTCCCTGCACCAGATCATGAACGAAGATAAAAAGGTTGAAATGAAGGAACAGCCACAAACGGAGTAGTCTCCTCGGCTGGGAAAACATAGCCTAAAGGAGAGCTTAAGCTAGACGTGGCTAATCCCTACCGTCAAATCGAACATCATAAAAACCGCTGATAATGGCAAGGGACAGGGGTAATAGGAATAGACGCATCGGAAGAGTACTCATAGTCCATTTATAGTAAATGGGGAGGTAATTTAACGCCCCGCCGTGTGAGCTACAGCCACCTAGTATAACTTATCCGTTCTAGACGCAGATAATCTCAATATAATTCTAAAAACTTCTTTGCAAGTATTATCGAATAAAGACTATATTATGACGTCTCCAAAGTATAGTCGGACATATATAGCCTAACGGCTACATTATGAACCCGCTCAAAGTAAAAAGCTAACATAAAGTAAATGGTTTGAGAGGCTATGCAGTTTTTATTGCTTCAACACATTTTTAAATACCAACAGAGCGAGGACAATATAACCAAGTAATAGAAATGAGGCGACTATTACAACATCCTTTTGCCCCACTAATAGTTCTAGAAAAGATAATAAAATATTCCCCAAAGCACCGAAAATACTACCTAAGGTCGCAAGTAAGCCGTTATAAGACGCAATAACCTCTTTAGGTATTTTCACCTGGAAAATAGGGCTTATAAATGAGCTGTAAAGGGTCAAGAAGAGCCAATAAAACAGTATGAGGATTAAAGAAAACTGAGGCTGGACAAAGGCTAGAGAAACCAAAAGTATCACGGGGATAAGACCTCTGAAAAATATAAAAATATAATACAGATTATTTTTATATTTTTCAACATTAATTTTAGTAAAAATAAGGAGTGAAATACTACTGTATGCGATCGTCATTGAGTAGTAGACCATGTAGTTGAGGAAGAAATAAGACTGCGCAAAAAACACCAGAAAGACCGGTAATAAACCGCCTATAAAGTTTGCGAAAAGTGTATCTACAAAGAAGAACGTTACCGCTCGATCCTTTTTAAATACTGAAATTGAAAGGGAGAAGAGGAGTTTCGCACTACCGGTGCCTTTAGGGTATTTAATCTTGAAAATTAAAGGAGTATGTATTAACAACATGAATAAGCCGAGGACTAAAAGCAGTGACCTTAAACCGATCACGAAAAGGGTTAGGTACAAGAATACGATCGCCGAAGCGGTTCTTACAATGTTTACAGTAATCCACACCACTCTGTACTCTGAGGCAGAATTTACCAAATTCCTTAATACCTTTACGTGGTTTGTCCCCTTAAAAGAGTGTATAGTGATAATCACAGTATAAACTAAGAAAATAAAACCTGGTTCAAAACGGTAAAGGAAATAAAATAGTAAAAAAGAAGTCCCGCTTAACAGTGAAAGTATTAGATCGTACCTCCTAGTGTTTACTATATAATCTGTTAAGAAACCCGCTACACTACTCAGATGCCCTAACACGTAAGAAATGCTGAGTAAAACTCCTACCAGTAACGGGTTTTTAGTCTGTAAAAAGAGGTAAGCTGGAAATACTGTCGAGATGATCATTACAGGCTGTAGAAAGTGCTGTAAAAAGTAAAGCCTAACGTCGGTATTAGACAACATTTTACTCGGCTTATACTCCAACAGCTTCACCTAACTCGTGTTATCTAGGACGTCTTTACTCAATTACTTCAGAATTTCAAAATCGCGTATACCAGAGCATGAACTATATAAATCAGTCCATGACGGACTTGGCCCAGCTCCACATACTATTTCATACGCCACCCTTATTTCTGGATAGCGATATATTTCTTCACATATTGGTTCTATTTGCACCACATTTTCCATAGATTTTACTCTTTTTGTCATTAGTATTTAACTTACAATTCACCTTTAATATTTTTAACATACTGCCTTTAATATTTTTTTAGAAATAATGATGATATAGCTTTTAAGTATTCATAAAAAGCTATTTATAATCCCTATAAAAATATAAAAAGTTTTTATCGTTTCCTATCTACCGATACCATTACAAGAAGTTAAGCCCTTGGAAAAACCATAGTGCAGGATATACCGTTAATGCAATGTCCTATCGAAATAGTATCTGACGTATTTTTAGGCTTTTCTCACATTATTTTATCAATAGTTGCTATCTGAAGGGTGCCGCTTAATATTATCCTCAGGCACTCGACCGCCTGAATATCCCGGCCTAACGTCTATTACTCCCTTGACCCTAGAGAAGACCGCTTCGGTACACCAAAAACACCCGCCGCCTAATGTAGCTTTTTCCATAAGGTCTAATGCCCGTTTACAGTATTAAATTAATGTTAGGTAAAATTTTATACATATAAAGTTATGCCTTTTAACAAAAAGAGCCAGCACGGTGGAGGGAAAAGGAGGCACTCGGATCCCAGACCCATCCTTAACCTCGTCCCGACGATGGAAGACACGTCATCCAATTACCATAGTATAAGTCAATAGAAAAGGTTATCAATTCTAGAGAAAATACGAGATTTATACTCTAGTAGACTACATATACCGGAGAAAATAAATCATTTGTTTTGATTATACTCGGTCGGTTAATAAAGGGCAAGAGTACTTTGGTATAAAACGTACATATTCTCCGGGCAGAAGGACGACGTCTTGTCCTATAATGCCTGACTAAGTATACTAAGTTATATTTCTGGTTTTTTTTTTAAAAAAAAGAAAATATAACCGTTTTAAAACGTGGAGATTACCGATGAACTCTATAAGTCTACCCCATAATTCTATAGGTTTCTTACAAAGGAAATGTCCAAAGTCAACATAAACTACTAGATCCAACGTAAGCGAAACCACCGATGGGTTTGTCACATATGACAAACTAACCCCTACTTAATTTGTCACAAATAACAAACTTATTACATGGAGATACATATACCACAACGTGGACGAGGAACTACTAAAGATAATGTCAGAGTGGAACTTTTGGGGAGAAAAAGAGCCTAACGTAGGGGTAGAAAGGGATTGTTATAGAAGGAGAATATTAAAACTCTTGGAAAACGTAAAGGTCGTAGCGGTATCCGGGATAAGGAGGGCAGGGAAGTCCTTCATAGCAAGACAAGTGGTAAAAAAGTTAATAGTAGAAAAAGGCGTAAAACCGGAAGACACACTAATTATCAGGCTTGATGACGAGAGGTTGGTAAACCCAAACTACGAACTATTGCTCAAAGTCTACGACCTCTACCTGACCTACGTAAAAAAGGGTAAGGGACTAACCTTTCTAGTTATCGACGAGGCACAGGAAGTAGAGGGCTGGGAAAGGTTTGTGAGGGGGTTAGAAGAGAGGGATGAGGCAAGGATAATAGTCACCGGCTCATCTGCAAAACTCCTGAGCTAGGAGTTCACGTCACTCCTCTCAGGTAGACACGTAGAAGTAAGGGTAACCCCACTGTCGTTTAAAGAGCTGTTGAGGTTTAAGGGGATAAGGGTAGACAATACGTTGGAATTGGCAAAGAGACTTGACGTAATAAAGGGGACCCTTGCGGAGATGATAGAGTACGGTGGCTTTCCGGACGTAGTCTTACACCCAGAAGTCAGGGCAGAACTAATCCACTCATATTTCGACACAATAGTCGTTAAAGACGTGGTCAACAGATACGGCCTGAGGAGTGAGGAAAAAGTGAGGACTTTAGCCAAGTTTTACATCTCTTCATCCGCGTCAAAGGTAACGTATAACAGCGTATCAAAGTTCCTTAAAATACCGGTGAAGACAGTGGAGAGGTATTCAGAGTACTTAGAGAAATCATACCTAATCTTTTTCCTCAAAAACTACTCAGTATCACCCAAGGCAGTCGAAAACTCACCGAGGAAGGTCTATGTAATAGATAACGGCTTCCTGAAATACTTTTCCACAGCGTCTTTAGGGAGGGCGTTTGAGACGTTAGTAGTACAGCACTTACACAAATACGCGTTGGACAAGTTTTATGAGATATATTACTGGTCATCGGGGGACTCGGAGGTGGACGTGGTGATAAAGAACGGGAGGAAAATAGTACCGATACAAGTCACATACGAGTTAAACGAAAACAAGGAAAGGGAGGTAAAGGGGGTTAAGGTATTCAGAAAGTACGCTACTTTTGACACTGCATTAATACTCACGTTTGGACAAGAAGGGGAAATAGAAGGGGTAAAGGTCTTGCCCGCATATAAGTTCCTCCTTAGCCTGGAAAATATACTAGACCCGTTAACACAGTAAATATTTAAATTTAGAAATTTAGAGAAATGTTGTGTTCGCCCTAAAAATACTCAACTCCCAAGTGAGCTACGGCTACGACGTGATAGAAGTAAAAGAGAACATAACCAACAGCGAAGCGTTCATGAAGATAAACGGTGACACGATAGAGAGGTTCTCCCTAGACACACCGTATTATAAGATCACCGGGAAAAACGCCTACTTGCCTTCAAAGGAGATAAACCTGGCCGACGTAAAGTCGTTCCTGTACTCAGCGATAAAGAACATAATTAGGGAGGACAAGTACCCTATATTATCAGTAAGCAACGAAGGGGTGGTCTACGACTTCTCGGTACTAGACAGAGAGGTCAAAGTCACGGAAAAGACACTAAACGGGGTACACATACTCGCATCGGTACTGCAAAAACCCCTACTCAACGCACCGGTTAACTTACCCCTACCGCCGTGGGTCACACCGTTCAACCTCGTGTCGGCGATGATCTCGTTACAAGAAAAGCCAAAAGACGTGTTAAAGAAACACTTCCAACAAGTGACCAAGATCGAAACTGATAGTGGGTATATCGAGAAGAGCGGGCTAAAACTCATAAGGTTCTACCACGAAGGTGCTAAGAAAGTCCTCTGCTACACCCGGATGTTAGAGTATGTGTGTTTCGAAGACACCGGGACGGTAAACGAAGTCAGGATTTCCGATAAAGACGCTGAGAACATTATAAACGATATAATTTACGATTACGGTAAATGCGTGGTAGAAAAAGGGATGATACTAATATAAACTAACTAGTCCCTTCCCCATTTTACGATAAACCGTACGTGAATTTTATATACGGCTATCAAGCCACACGTCACTTTCTTTACCTTAAAACGTGACCAATTTTGGTTTAACCGCCTTCTCGGGCGAGTCCCTTTTGCGATCCCCATTTATCCAATTATGATAAGGGTGACTATTAAATATATACATTGTAATATTAATGCATAATACGCACAAAAACGTGAGACTACGGGTCTATAACTTAGTTTATAGAGAATAATTTTGAATTTACTCTGTTATTTATCTATGAATTATACTAATTCAAGACAAAACATCCCGACCTACAACGAATGCCTTAACGTCCCCCCCCCCCCACCTCACAACATCTCCAAATAGTTCCTCTTTATGAAATTAACAGTCTGGTCAGGGTTGATGATGTCTTCGAGTACAAACCTCCTTCCGTCCTTAGTAGTTATTTCTAAGGTACCGATAGTATATATGTCTTTAGAGACCATACGCATAGTCACTACAGGTTTCCCTTGTCCGTTCTCGGGCTTATAAGTCCGGCTCTCCAAAACATTTAAACCCGCTACATCACTCCAGCTCAATACCAAATTTTTGTCTTTATATAGTCCTTCTGTGCTAACAAAGTACCAGTGGTTTCCATTACCGCCTATATAGACCGGGTACAACGCATTTTTAGGGATCTTGCTGTTAATATAGGCACCTAACCCTATCGTGAGTATGGAAATTAAGGGAAGCGCAAATAAAGGGACTACACTATTAGAGGCCTTCCACAACAGTAACCCTACAGCGAAATAGGCAATAGCCCCTAAATAGAAGCCAAGGACATATCTCTTAGGGCTGACTTGCTTTACCATATAACTCTATCTAGATAATTTTAGTATATATATTTTACATGGTGAAACAATTCCACTGTGTAGGCCTCAATCCCTCTTCACCCGTTGCTGGCGAGAACTCCCATACCGTCACAGACCACATCCTCCCAACTGCTACAGACCCAGGTTTTTAGAGGCATTGACGTGTGGGTAGTTCATAGGTCCATTGGAAGTTTCAGTTTGTCCTATTAAGCTATTTTAACTGTTAACTATACGTCAAGTAAGTGTGGTCATAGTGCTATCATTAAGCTACAAATTCTGGGACTAGCCTTCTCTTCCACAAGACCAGCGCTATGGAATACTTCACCATGTTTATACTCCTGTTAACGGCCTTAGTAGCCCTCTTGAAACGTAAAAGCCTACCCCTAAGTGAAAGGACTCGTGGGGGTTATGGTTAAGACTACCGTGTGGTCCTTTAACCAAAAGTAAACGTCGTAATCACCGCTAACCCACCGTCGTCAGGCAAGTGGTCCTTGACCTCACGAAAAGTATCCTCGTCCCTATCACCCACAGAGTAAAGCCCGAGACTCGTGTACACGTAACAAGTAAAGGCCCACTTGTTGAAAGCCCTAGTCTCTGTGCAAGTACGTCCACACCTCGTCAACAGTAACGACCTTACCCTTGACCAACTATTTAGCCCTACTCCACAAGTCCACGACCTCCTCCTACTCCTGCCCACCATGACTCTTTACCCAAGTAAAAACAGTACCCAAAGGCACATTAAGCGCTCCAAAATAGCCCTCATACTCATGCCATTAGCCATCCTCAAAGCCTCCTCCCTCAACTCTTTGGAGTGGTGGTATGTCGCATCACCGAGGAAATACTTACCGCAATCCCTACATAGAAACCTCTGCCTACCCAGAGGCTTACCGCATTTAACGACGTGGTGACTACCACAAGAGGGACAAGCTATGTCATGGCTAATTACCGTTCCTACCCATAAGTAATACTCATTATACAAATACAAATAGCTTAATGACTGCACTATGTCCACACTCCTAAATTAAATAGAAAACTTTAATATTATTCATCTTATCTCACGTAAGTAGGCTTCCCCCTGGTTATGCCAATAGGAAAAACGCATACGAAGTCGTTATTGCCAAGTTAGATAAACTCGGGGAGTCCCCGTTTTACGGGAGTGAGACCCAAACTCCAGGACCGTTTTAGGAAAAGGTATAACAAAATAGTGTAGTAATAAGGTTCGACATAGATAAACTATTTAGGTAACAACGTCTTTACAGTCTCTATATCCATGTAGTCCTCAAGGTACGAGGCGTATAGCATTGCTCTTAAACAACACTCCCTTTCAAAGAGTAGTTTCCCCCTAAGCATGATTATTTTAAACTTTACTGGTGCATATTCTATAAACTTGACGTCCCCTTTGATCTTGGTTAGTTTTTCAATTTCATCATTTAAATCATCGGCATATAGCCATGAGTCCCTCCATGATACCTTATACCCCGTGTAAACCCCTATGTCTATGTCCCTGAAAACGGGAGACTGTACAAAACCCCCGTAAACGATCGCTAACAATATTTCCTTTTTCTCAAAGAGTAACCTCTTAATTTCCTCTAGGATTTTCTCCCTTTCATCAAAGGGGATTTTGTGGGTCACACTCAAAACTTTTCACCTCATTTACGAACTCGCGTAGAGTTTTAATAACCCATTCCTTACACTCGTTATATATTCTGATATCGTCCACAGCCCAGTATCGATGGATTATTATGTTCCTCATAGCTGAAATTTTCTTTAGCCCTTCTGAAACGTCCCTAGTCATTAACCCGTGGGCGTAAAGTTTATCAAACGCGTCCTTATACCCATCAACCATTTCATTAAAACACTTTTCCAAAATTATCACTGCAATATTAAATGCCGATTCTACTGAAAGAGATACAGAGTACCTTAAGGAGAAACGGTTGGTTAATGAGGAATAAAATTCGTTAATCGGTAGAGAAGTGATTTTCTCCATCTCTCCGATAGCTGTAAGGAGTTCTGAAATCAGGGAATTAAGCCTTTCCTCCACGATAGAGTGGTAGTTATAAGGCCTATAAATAGTTAGGGAGTGCGGAAGCAGTGTAGCTATCTCCTATAAGTTATGAAGTACTTCATCGTGTTTATACCCTATATTGTCCTATTGAAACGCCCGAGCCACCCCTAATCCAGTACCTCATTGGGGACATAATTTACTTTTAGACCCCCCCCCATCTCCATTAAGACAAACACTGACTTTGTGCTTTTTCAATCACACAGCTAACTAGATCACTTGCAATATCGCTCTCCGAATCAGACACATCTACTTCGTATATACAGTCGTCGATCAAGGAGTCAAGGATCCCCATACAGTACTCGATCATCCCCCTAGGCGCACCCAACCCCCTTAAATACTCCGGCAATAAAGTCTGAAGTTTATTCTTAGCGACCTCCACGGCCTTCTTAACCTTCAACACATAAGGCTCTGCCTCCTTAACAATCTCGTCTACGTCCTCACTCCAAAGAATATAGTTAATAACAGCATCTGCAATAGCCTTACTCACACCATACTTAGTCATAATAATACCGATAGCACTTTCCGCACCCGTTTCGTACTTCTTGCTCAAGGACAATATGTCCCCAACACCCAACATGTTAGCATATTCTTCCACAGCTTGGTCTGTATACTCACCGTCCACAGTAGAAGGCCTAGGGACGAAGAACAGGGGAGCCAATGGGAACTTATCCCCGGTTAGTTGCTGTAACAAGTTCTCGTTCAACGAGTATATAAAGCCAACAAGCCCGACCCTTTTACAACCACTAGCACACGAGTACGCTGAAAACACCGGTGCCCCGACAAGCATTTCGTTATAAGAAGTGTTTGAAGATAAAAGGCTGCAGAGATTTTGAGAGCCTAATAAGATAAAATTACACAAACCCTCGTCTAAACTCGCGGGGAATAGCGTGAAGAGCACTCTGGCTATATTGGCAATATTAGGGGGAACATCACTAATATTAGGGGGTATCGGAGTTAAGATAGCGAAATAGGGATAAGGCGGATAACTTGTTACTGACTGTAATAACTTCAATAATGGATCTGCTGTTAAATGCCCTCCAGAGAGATATATAAGAAGCCCTGGAATATCCGTATCTATGAATGAACGAGATGTGAATGCCGGTACATAATTAGCTATTATAGCCCCCCCCTCCCTGTACTCTCTATCCAGTCAAGTAATGGCCCCACTATAACCTCACTGCAGTCTACCGGCGGTTTCGGGCTCACCCACTGCCTAGAGATCCTTATCCCCTTAACTTGCAAGACTATAATATTTGACTGAGCAGTCCTAATTAACTCCCATATCGGTGACCCCTCGTCAGGACTTAATATAAATTCAGTTGACCCTTGAAACACGTGAAGTGACCTCCCACCGATCCAGTAATTTGATTTCCCTCCTATGTAATAGTAATTACCCTCCCTAGTACGTATAACTACACCGTGCCTAATAACCTGGAAAATGTTTTTTGCCCTTTTAGACACCCTACCGCTAACCGCTAATGCCGGGTATATTTCGAACTGCTGAATCCCCCCTTGAGTTAACAAGTTTTTTATCCCTACTGCAGTACAATTCGTTGTCTCCCTTACTATTGCATAGCCAATTGCTATAGTTATTGGTAGACCTAACTTCCCTAATAAACTGTTCAATTTGCTAATAAACTCCTCATCTACTGGAAAAGGAGAAGTCCCGCTCATATTTTAAATATCGATATTGACTATATAAAAACTCTTTTAATAAGATATAATTTAGCCTAACTACCCTTATTAATATTGATAGAGGACGCGAATATCTAGGCTAATTGAAAGTAGTTAGACACAACTTCAACCTGACAAAATTTAAATCAGAATTAGACATATTAACAGTATGCTAGTAGACGTTCACGGGAATATTGTAGTAGACGAGGATAAGCTAAGAAAACTACTCAAAGAAGGTGACTTTTACTCAATAAACAAGTCAAGTAAGGAGAACAGTGTAACTTTTATTATAAAGAGCAAAAACCATATTGAAAGCCTCATAAACCTATTAAGTCACATAGACAAGATATTTACTAATTTATATAAGTTTGAGGTGATATTTACTTATGATGACTATATTTATGGCTATGGTACAGTATTACACTTCGTCAAAAATAAAGAAAACATACACTATATACTGTATCCATACATCACCTTGGATAGGCTTAAAAAATACTATTACCACTCAAAAATAATAGTCTACACGGGAAAACGTAAAGAAGTAGACTACTCAGACATCAAACCCGTAACCCCTGAAGACATACCAAAAAAGGGAAGAGCAATACCAACAATATACGGGATCCCACCTCTAATTGCAGACGCAATTATTAACTACGTTACATGGTCGGACAACATAGCTCAAATGGTCAATGAAGCCAGACCTTATATTAAGAAAGCGCTAAACGTAATTAAACGCATAAAGGAATTAGCGAGAGCGACAAGAAATGATAAGGTACTAAAGTATATGGAAGAGTGTGTAGGGGCACAAAACTTTGAAAAGTTAGACGAAGATGACATCTACCAGAACGCGGTAGAGTGCATAATATACCAAATCACAAGCAAACCCGAATAACTACTTCTGTGTTCGCTTAAAGCAATTTAAATAACCCGCCATGACAACAAAAAGAACGTGGAAAAGCAATACGAACTGTTAAGTAAATTGACCGGCGTAAAGATAGACTTATCTGAATTATATGCAATAAGTAACCAAGGCTACAGTATTTACCCCGCCTTAGCCTCCACTGATAGGGCCTTATCTACTACAAAGAACGTGTTCCAACTGGTAAGGCACGGTGTAGTTATACGTACTAGTGAGGGAAATTACTATTACATAGGAGGGAAATCAAATTACTGGGCCGGAGGAAGAGCATTCCACGCTTTTAAAGGGTCTATAGAGTTCACCCTTTCCCCCTCCGGAAGCGAAAGCTCACCCCTATGGAAGATGATCAGAGAGGCAAAGTCAAACATTATAGTCCTACGAGTTAAAGCCATCAGGCTCTCAAAGGAATGGGTAGGCACTACTACTCCTACCAGTCCATCCCCTGTTGGGATAGTAGTAAGTTACACGCCTAAATTCTTAGCCAGACCGGACTTCGAGACTACAGTCCCCGGAGAGCTGGTCGACTTTTCTGGAGGAAAACTTACAGCAGACGGCTTACTTACAGCAATGCGGTACACATCTAGAAGACCTCCCTTCCCTTACCTCGTAGGGATAGCTGATAACGAATTACTCCTACCCTACCCTCCTAGTATAGAGTTATGCCAAGCCTTTATCAAAGACCCCACACTGTGCAAATACGTAGGACTGGAAAAGGGGTTCAATGAAATGTTAATTGGGGCCCCAGTGTTCTCAGCGAGAGGGCTTCTGGGGTTAGTAAACTCTTATATAAACGAGCTAGAGGGGAACATTTTACAACTTTCATATGTGCCGTTTAGGTACGAACTTACGGAGGAGGGTGTAGAGGAATTCGCAAAGGGCCTTGGCGTCGACGAGGTCTTACACTTAAGTAAAAAATACGTATAACAAACTAACGAAACATGTTACACTAAGTCCTTCGGGTCTATCCTCTTAATCCCGGGGATCCTATCATAAACATGGTCTGTAGAAATAATAGTTTATCACGGTCATAAAGCAAACAAGTCGCACATGATAAGCATCAAAAAAGACGTAATGTTGTACTGAGAAAACTAAAAGAACCAATTGCAGTCGGAACTCATAACATAACGTAGAAGAATAACACTGATAATTAATGGATATAATAAAAACGTTAATAAAGTACACCCCCACGGTTGTAAACCCAGTTCTGTTATAGCGGTAGTATGTAGTACCTCTTTATCTTAAAGACTCCTTATACTATATGATGAATCCATTCTTCGTCTAAACTTAAAATTACGTGTTCCTACGCATTCCTTAGCCTCTACATATTTAATGACGTTTAGCATGAATATCTTACCAAAAACCTTCTCTATGCTTAACCATTTAAAATCCAACTAAGCTTACTAACGTTATAAGATCTGCCTAGCTAGATTAGTTAGGCTAATAAAGGAAGGCATTTCATCCTTTTTTATCAGTTATTTTCTTTTTAAATCTAAATTTAATTCATCTACAGGGACCAAGAAGGTTCTTATGTTAAAAAGTTTTAAAAAAATAAGATTATTAATAAAATAGAGTTCAAACACAGGAAAATTATCATTTAATACCGTAAAATAGACTATATAATAAAATTTTTATACCTAATTTTATTAAAGAATTAATAGAGGAATGTGAGTATAAAAATATATAAATTAAAGGATAAATTGTTCTTAAGGGCATTACTATTAATATTCTATGTATAACATGATTTATAACTGGGTGAGTAAAATACATGTTTAAGCAAATTTTTAAGCAATTCTTATCAAGAGGCAGTATAAGAGATCTATCCATTTTTCTTCTAGTTCTTATATTATTTCTTCCAGTACTACATTTGTTCTTCTTCTCTTATTTCACCGGATTAGAAATACTTCAAATAGCTAAATCAAAATATGGTGACTTCCCAGTATTAAGTCTTTATCTTAATAACATTAGCATTAATTCACTAGTACTCGATTAGGTTAGAAAAGTCATTCGGTAATAACTCTTTAGTCCCCTTCGGGTACGTATACATAGGAAGTGGACATGGGGAAGCTGCAGTAGAAGCAGTCGCAGTAAATAATCTGAGCTTAGCAAAGGAAATTTTTCCTATTTCAAGTACAGTAGCATTTGGAAAATACCCAGAATATGGAGTATATTTAGTTGAAGGTGAAATGAACAAACTCGGTATTCATGCCGGCGAGAGTGTTATCGCGTATATAGGAAAAAGTAGTATTACCTTAAAGGTCGTTGGAGTGCTATATAATTCGTTCTTTTCTGCACAAGGTTTCGCCATAATACCTTTACATAACTTAACTGAAGAAGTAACCGCATTAGACAATGTTATAATCCTTAGCCACAACGAAACAGCACTACAACAGTTTAGCAATTTCTTATCTAGTATCAAATACGAAGGCTTACCCCTAACAGACTGGACTTCCATTACCATTTTTAGATACTCCTTCACAAACACATACGTACCCCTCGGGCAAATTATGAGAATCTTAATAATTATCGAAATTATCTACATCCTTATCTCATTACTTTTAATATTTAGAATTAGAAATAAACTCTCTAATATTATAGCCCTATTTATAATTAATGGCGTTGAAGAGAATAGAAGCTTTAAACTACTACTACCACCGTTTTTAGTTATAGGGGCTATCCCGTTACTCATCTACGTAAGTTACTATATTTTATATGACGTCTACTGGTACCCACTATCCATAGCATATCCTTTCGTATTAGCACTTACTGGTCTAATAATCTCTTCAGTCTTAATAGAATATTATACAATATTCTCTGCCTATACCAATCAACATAAGTTCTTAAAGGTGAGGGGCATTGAGTGAAGTAGTCAAAATAAACGCTATAAAGAAATTTAATGACTTCAAACTTGAGGTCAATTTCAGTGTAAAGGAAAAGGTCCTAATCCAAGGCCTAACGGGTCTGGGAAAACCACCCTGCTTTATCTCATTTACGGAGTCCTAAAACCCGATTCCGGATATGTAACAGTATTCAGTGAGAGTCCCGATGTAAAATTAAGGCAAGATAAAATGTACATGTTAGAAGAATATTTAATATTTCTAGAGAATTTGACCTTAAAGGAGAACTTAAAATTCATAACGTCAATAAGGCATTTTAACGTTGATAAAGTAGAGGAATTAATTAATAAGTTCAACTTGCCCCTTCACAAAAAACCTTACCAACTAAGCTCAGGTCAAAGAAGACTATTTAAGTTAGCCTTAGCCTTCTCGTCAGAAGCAAAATTACTACTACTCGACGAACCTACCTCTAACTTAGACTTAGAAAATTCCGAGTTTGTTAAAAATATGATAAAAGAATATAAAGGCACCGTAATTTACGCCTCTCACGACACCCTACTAAAAGAACCAGCTGATAAAACAATATATTTAAGAAAAGGAGAAATAGAAAAGACCGAAATTAAATCTAATTGGGACAATGGAAAATAATACGATATATTGTCTACGTTCACCTAATTTTAATACCTCCCCTCTTCCCTCCTCACATCACTAACAATTAGGTTACACCCCGCTTATTACTTAACCCTTTTTCTTCACTCTCAACCTACACCTCCTCATAACCCTCTCTACAGCTCATTTTCAGCAAGCTCTTACCCACGCCCAAACCAGCCCCGATTATACCAGAAGTAGTAAACAGAGAGCCAATACCAGAATACCTATAACGACCTACACACATCGACAATTATAACAGAACCAGCCTTAGCCAAACACTCAGGGGGATATTACCATACCTCACCTCGCCAACTTTAACCGTGCCCACATACTTTTTTCGTATCATATTAATTCTAGAATTAGTAGTAAAAATTAGTAGGGCTCTCGACTGGTACCAGACGACTTTCGCTTAACCGCCTAGGGAAACTTAAGGGCTAGGCTGATTGGGAGTGGCGGGCTGAACCCCTCGGCGAAAGCCTCGGGGCTTACACCCCCACCCCATCAACCCCCTCTTCTAGGGGAAGCCCTGGCGGTTACCCGCCTGACCGCCTCTTTTAGGGGAGGGGTTCCCGCTTAGATGCTTTCAGCGGTTACCCCTCAGGGCGCGGCTGCCCGGCAGTGCCCTACCGGACAACCGGTAAACTGGAGGCCCCGGAACCCTGTTCCTCTCGTACTAGGGGTTCCTTTCCCGCAGGCGGTCCGCACTCCCTACCCTTAGAGTCCGACCTGTCTCGCGACGGTCTAAACCCAGCTCACGCTCCCCTTTAACGGGCGGGCAGCCCTACCCTTGGGGGCAGCTGCACCCCCAGGGTGGGAAGAGCCGACATCGATGTAGCAAACCGCGGGGTCGATGTGAGCTCTCGCCCGCGACGACCCTGTTATCCCCGAGGTAACTTTTCTGTCATGCCCGGCCCCCATACGTGGGGACACGAGCGTTCGCTAGGCCGCGCTTTCGCGTCGAGGCCCCGTGCTTGGAAGGGCCTCGTCAGGCCGGCTTTTGCCCTTGCACTCTACGGCGGCGTTCTGTACCGCCTGAGCCGACCTTTGGGCTCCCGTGTTATCCTTTCGCGGGAGTGCCGCCCCAGCCGAACCGCCCACCTGACACTGTTCCCCTTTCGGGGTTAGTCCTCCGAGCACTCATGGGTGGTGTTTCACTTTCGGGTCCCCCACCCCCGAAGGGATGGGTTCGACCCCTCCCACCTACGCTACGCATAAGTGCCCGGAGGACAATGCCAGGCTGCGGTGAAGCTCTACGGGGTCTTCTCTCGGTGTAGGGAGTTGCCGGACTGTGCACCGGCTCAGGGCGTTCACGGGGCCCCAGGCTGGGACAGCGGGGACCGCGTTGATCCATTCATGCGCGCCGGAACTTACCCGGCAAGGCATTTGGCTACCTTAAGAGGGTCAGAGTTACCCCCGGCCTTCAGCGGGGCTTCGCCCGGTTGAACCCGGGTTTCACCGGACCGCCAGTGGCCAGGATTTAGCCCCCGTACACACCCTTTCGGGCTAGCGGGGACCTATGTTTTTATTAAACAGTCAGGTCCCCCTTGTCACTGCGACCTATCAGGGCCGTTTTGCGACCCTGATAGGCACCCCTTCTTCCGAAGGTACAGGGCTAATTTGCCGAGTTCCCTAGCCTGGGTTACCCCCCAGACGCCTTGGGCTTCTCACCCAGGGGCACCAGTGTCGGTTCTAGGTACGGTCTCCCCCGATCGCTCCGAGCTCCCTTTTCATGGGGACCAGGAATCAGAGGAACCCTCCTAACGGAAGGCCCATCACACCTTCACCCCCTTCTCACCATTACGGCTCTCCGGGGGCTTAAGTGCTTGGGTAGGGCGGTTGCCCTACTCCTCCTATCCCGATCCGTCAGGAGCCCGGCTTGCGTTACCGCACCTACGGGGGAGGCAGGGGAATATTAACCCCTTTCCCTTTCGGCAGGTACCTATTAGGCCCTGCCTTAGGACCGGCTAACTCCTGACTGACGACCATTGTCAGGAAACCCTTGCCCTTCCGGCGGAGGGGATTCTCACCCCTCTTCGCTGTTACTGCCGCCGGGATCTGCACCTGCGGCGGGTCCAGTGGACCTCACGGCCCACCTTCTGCCCCACCGCAGCGCCCCCCTACCTAGTGAGGCTCAGTGAGCCCCACTACTCGGGTCTCGGCAGCCGGCTTGAGCCCCGACCAATCCTTCGGGGCCCCCAGCCTCGGCGGGTGAGCTGTTACGCACTCCTTAGAGGATGGCTGCTGCTGGGCCCAC